>JANYAP010000070.1 GCA_025361285.1 Bacteroidales bacterium
TTAATTACAACCTTTACAACAATTTTATACAACTTCTACAACCGTTAATTACAACCTTTACAACAATTTTATACAACTTCTACAACCGTTAATACAACCTTTACTACAATTTTTTACAACGTCTACAACCGTTAATTACAACCTTTACAACAATTTTATACAACTTCTACAACCGTTAATTACAACCTTTTTTACAACATTTACAACATTTTTTTAAAACTTATACAACCTTTTTTACAACATTTTCTAAAAACAAAAGTAAAAAATAGAATGCAAAAAAGCACCACGCACGATTTTTATATGTTACGCTGCCTCGAACTGGCTATGCTGGGCTGTGGTAATGTGGCGCCAAACCCTATGGTTGGGTCGGTAATTGTTTGTAACCAAAAAATTATTGGCGAAGGGTATCATAAAGCCTATGGCGAAGCGCATGCCGAAATTAACGCATTATCCTCAGTGGCTAATAAAAATTTGCTTCCGCAATCAACATTATATGTTAATCTCGAACCATGCTCGCATTTTGGCAAAACGCCTCCGTGCTGCGATGCCATAATTGCACATAAAATACCAAAAGTAATTATTGCAAACATCGATCCAAACAGGCTTGTACGTGGTAAGGGTATTGAAAAACTAAAGAATGCCGGCATTGAAGTTATTACCGATGTATTAGTAAATGAAGGACTTGCGCTTAACAAACGATTTTTTACGTTTCAAACCAGAAGCCGACCATACATAATAATAAAATGGGCGCAAACCGAGGATAGGTTTGTAGATATAATTCGCAATAATACTAATAGACAACAGCCTACGTGGATTACAAACAACGATGCTCGTATGCTTGTACATAAATGGCGCGCCGAAGAACAAGCAATCATGGTTGGCACAAACACAGCTTTTTTAGATAATCCGAAGCTTAACGTTCGCGACTGGGTTGGAAAAAATCCACTTCGCATTGTTATCGACCGCAGTTTAAGGCTTCCAAGCAATCTTTATCTTTTCGACGGTTCCATTTCTACAATTGTTTTTACTCAACGTGAGGTTCCCGAACATAATATTGCTAATTTAGAATATGTTACAATTACTTTCGACGAATATTTACCCGAACATATACTAGGCGAACTTATTCGACGACAAGTGCAAAGCGTTATAATTGAAGGTGGTACAAAATTAATTAATAGCTTTTTAGAAGCTAACCTTTGGGATGAAGCACGAGTATTTACAGGAAACAAATATTTTGGCGACGGTGTTGTAGCACCAAAAATGAATTGTGCGCCAACAACCACAGAAGTGTGGGACGATTTTAAATTGGAAATTTTCACCAATCTTTTTCCGCTTGCAAAGAATAACTAATTTTGTACCTTTGAAATCTTCATTTTGCTTGACTTTTATGATTTTATGTATAAACTCACTATGAAAAATTTATCTATGACGAAAATTACAGGTTTTCTCTTGGCTATTATTTTCTCTTGCCATGTTTATGGGCAAAGTGCAAAGAAATTTTACAAAACTGGCGAAGATTTTTTTGAAGCCGAAAAATATCAAGATGCTATTAATCAGTTCAGTAGTGCAATAGCCTTAAACCCCGAGTACAAAGAAGCATATATGATGCGCGGTGTTACTTACGAGAATATCAACGAGTTTCAGAAAGCTGCCGACGACTTTAACCGCGCAATAATTTTCGACCCTAAAAACGAAGAATTGTGCTATCATCTCGGAAAGGCTTTTTACGAGTTGAAACAATATAAAGAAGCGTTAAACATTTTAAATAAAGCTACTTCTTTAAATAAAAGATATTTACCAGCTTACCAGCAAAAAATTCTGGTAATGTTAGCGTTAGATCAAACCTATAATGCACAAAAAGTTAGCGATTCAACCCTTGCACTCGAAGGAAGTGCTTTAAACTATTACCTTCAAGGGCAAGTTACCGAAAAAATGAATGCTCCGCAAAAAGCCGAATGGGCTTATGCTAAAGCAATTAAAGAAGATAAAAAATATATCGATGCTTACATTGCGTTGGCTAATCTTAAATTAGGTTTAAACAAAACCGACGAAGCCATGACTAATTGCAACGAAGCTCTTAAAATAAAGCCCGATAGCCGATTAGCACTAATAGCCCGTAGCAAAGTGTTTTTGAAGAAGTTAGATTACCGAAATGCTATCGACGATATTTCGCGCGTTATTTCGCTAAGCCAAAACGACGAAGAAGCATTTTTTATTCGAGGGCTTTATTATCAGCAATTTAGCCAGCACCAGAATGCTATTAACGATTTCAACAAGGTTATTTCGATAAACCCCAAAAATGCCGAAGGTTTTTATAATCGCGCAAAATCGTACGAGGAAATATCTAATTTTCAGGCTGCTATAAAGGATTACAATGCCTTGGTTGCAATTTCGGAATACGATGGCAAAGCTCAAAAACTGCTAAAACAAGCCATGGAGAGATTATTCGAGTTAATGCGCGAAACCGATAACCCGCAAATTGTATTGTTGGATCCATTACCAAAAGATAAATTTATTCTCGAAGTGCCTAATGGTAAACACAACATAATTATAAAAGGTTATATATCAGACAAAAGCGATTTAAGTTTCATAAAAATTAATGAGGCTGCTGTTACTTATAAAAAAGTTGATGATAAATACGAATTTATTGCCGATGTGCCTATCGATAGCCTAGAAGTTCTAACAATAACATCATCAGATGTTTATAAGAATATCGAGAAACTTAACTTCAACTTAAAACGCACCGAGATTAATGCTCCGAAAGTAGCAATTATGGCACCTTTGGCATCGGATAACGGCGAAATATATCTCGATAATAACGAGTCAACCCTATTTATCGAAGGTAAAATAAACGACGAGAGTCCAATAAAATCGATTATAATCGATGGAGTATCAGGTAGTTTTAAGGTCGATGAGATGGATCCAACGTTTTCGGCATCGATAAATGTAAATAACAAAAGTAAATTTACCGTAACTGCCACCGATATTTACGGTAACGAAAAGCCTTATACTTTTACTATAAACCGCGAGGGTGCTGCTTTACTTGGCAACAACCCTATGGGAAAAACGTGGGTAGTGTTTCTTGAAAACTCTAATTATCACACCTTTGCAAGTCTCGAGGGACCAACCAAAGATGTATCGTTAATGCGAGCTGCCTTAGCTAAATATCAGATAAATAATATTATACATAAAAAGGATATGACCAAAGAGCAAATGGAAAAATTCTTCTCCATCGATTTACGCGATTTGGTACGTAGCAACCGTGTAAATACGCTACTTGTATGGTATGCTGGTCATGGCAAATTTATTAACGAAACAGGCTATTGGATTCCCGTTGATGCGAACCGCGACGACGAATTTACTTATTTCAACATCAACTTTCTGAAAGCATCGATGCAATCGTACAACACCATACTTACTCATACACTTGTAGTTACCGATGCGTGCGAATCGGGTCCTACTTTCTTTCAGGCAATGCGTGCAGCTTTAAAGGAGCGCAGTTGCGACGATTGGCAGGCAACACGCTTAAAATCATCGCAAGTATTTTCGTCGGCAGGATATGAACTTGCACAAGATAACTCGCAGTTTACCAAAACTTTTGCAACACTTTTAGCAAGCAATCCAAATGCCTGTATTCCTATCGAAAGCATTGTACTAAAAATTACTTCAAGCACAGCACAGCAGAGTAAACAAAAACCAAAATTCGGTAAAATTGCCGGTTTGCCCGACGAGGAAGGTACTTTTTTCTTTATCTCGAAAGATAAATAATTAATAACCATGATATTACTAACCCCTATACTGGCACGCCTAAATAAAGCGTGCCTTTTTTGTTTTGCACGAAATATTTCTCTTAACTGCCTTACTGTTACACTACTGCTTTCAATATCGCCTCTATATTCACAAACTTATTTTTTCGACAATTACTCCGTAAACGACCAGCTAGCAAATTCGAAAGTTTATTCCATTATACAGGACAAGAACCACTTGGTATGGATAGGCACGCCCAGTGGAGTAAGTACTTTCGATGGAACGGCATTTAAAAATTACAAAACCGACGATGGACTAGCTGGCAACGGCGTTGGCACTATTTACGAGGATTCGAACGGCAATATTTGGCTTGGGCATTTAGATGGCGCCATAACTCGATTCAACGGAAAAATATTCGAGCCAATTCCTTCCAACATAATGCTAAACAAGCGCGTATGGGCATTTTGCGAAAACAATAATAAACAACTTTGGGTTACCTCCGAAGGCTCTGGAGCCATTTTAATATCGAACCCTGCCAACAAAATTGAAAACCTTAAATATGAACGATATAAAGGCAAGCGAATAAGCGATTTGGTATATCGATGCTATTATCGTAAAAGCGATGGCCGAAACTACTTTATTACCGATGTAGGGGTTAAGGTGTTTAATGTTGCCGCGAATAACTTCGAGAATTTTCATATCGACAAAATGCCGATATATTTTCATATTACCTGCATGTTCGAGGATAAGGATTTGAATTTGTGGTTCGGAACCGATATGGGCGGCTTATATAAATACCTAATAAAAGAAAAACGTTTTGTAGTTTACGATATTCGCGACGGTCTGTCGTCCAACATTATAAGCGCTATAATTCAGGATTCGAAAGGAAATATTTGGGCTGGCACGCGAGGCGGAATAACCAAAATTACAGGCGAACATCTACAAGTTTATTCAACAAAAAACGGTTGTCAGTCGAACGAAATTACCTCGCTTGCCGAAGATGCCGAAGGAAACATATTAATAGGAACGTTCGACAATGGAATGTCGATTTATAAAGGCGACTTTTTAAATTATTCGAAACACGAATATTTTCCCAACCCACAGATATGGAGTATATTGCAGGATTCAGAAAACAACATTTGGTTTGGTACAAATGCTGGGATTACAGTTTTCAATCCGGCCAAAAACGAAGATAAGGGCTTTAATACATTAGCCAATAGTAATCAGATTGTTCCACAAAAAATCCGATTCATGAAGGAAGATTTTAAACACAATATATGGATAGGTACCGACGATCAAGGTATTGAATACTACAATCGTAAAACAAAAACATTCGGGTTACCAATCGACATATTCCTTCAACTTTCGGGCTTTTACAAAAAAATTACAGCACTTGATATCGACAAAAAAGGAAACATTTGGATTGGAACCCTCGACCCCCTTTTGTGCATTAACATGGCCACCAACGAGGTACTAAATTTTTCGCAAGGAGATGGGCTTATAGGAAACGATATTTCGGCCATATATATTGATAATGAAAATGTTAAATACATAGGATCGCGCGACAAAGGACTAACAGTATTTGCCGATACACTAAATGCCAATTCGCACAAATACACATTGCTTGGCAATACCACACCAACCTGTATGACATCCGACAACGACAAAACCCTTTGGATAGGTACTGAAGGTCAAGGTCTTATTTGCTTTAAAGATGAAATGATTATAAAACGGTTTCAGGAAAAAGACGGTTTATTATCCGACAATATTAATCTTATTATTAAGGACAACGATGAGAATATTTACATAGGCACTAACCTGGGTTTGAATAGAATAAATGTAAAAACTGGCGCAATTGAAACTATTACCAAACGTAACGGTTTTACAGGTATCGAAGCCAAAAACAACTCCACCTTCAAGGACACAAAAGGTAATTTGTGGTTTGGCACTGTAAATGGCGCTGTTATGTTCAATCCCAACGATTTAAATGGCAAAAATAACGAGCCACATACTTTAATAAGGCAGTTGCGAGTTAACGACGAAAAGCACGAACTTCAACCCAATTTCACGCTTAGTTATAACGAAAACAAAATAAGTGTCGATTTTGCAGCCGTTTGCCTTACAAACCCCGAAGCTGTTTTGTATCAGGTTATGCTTGAGGGATCCGATAAAGACTGGCAGCCAGTTTCGAAGGTGCCTTATGCAAGCTGGTCGGCGTTAGCACCTGGTAATTACGTTTTTAAAGTACGCGCTAAAAATAGTAATGGCATATGGAATTCAAAACCTGTTTCTTTTCAGTTTAAAATACGTCCGCCAATATACAAAACATGGTGGTTTATAAGTATTTGCATTTTTATAGGATTGGTTATTCTATTTTTCTACATTACAATTCGCGAAGGCAATTTGGTAAAAGAAAAACGTGTTTTAGAGGAAAAAGTGCGAGAACGAACAATAGAAATTGTTGAAATAAACCAAGAACTAGCCATGAAAAATAAGGATATTGTTGATAGCATATTATATGCACAACGTATTCAAAATGCGCTACTTCCACCCGAAGTGCCGTACGAAAACACCTTTGTGCTTTATATTCCTAAGGATATTGTAAGCGGCGACTTTTTTTGGTCGACAACCGCAGGCGATAAAGAATTGGTGGCTGCTGTAGATTGCACTGGACATGGAGTTCCTGGAGCATTTATGTCAATAATTGGTCATAATTCGTTAAACAAAATTGTTAAAGAACTTGGCGTTACCAAGCCTTCCGAAATATTAAACCTTCTAAATGAAGAAGTTGCGTCAACCTTACACCAATACCACGAGGACGATCAAATACACGATGGTATGGACATTTCGCTTATAACATACGACCGTATAAGCCACAAAATTGAATACTCTGGAGCGTTCAATCCACTATGGCTTTTGCGTAACAGCGAATTTATCGAAATACGAGCAAACCGCTTTGCAATAGGCTTAGCACCAGGTATGGAAAAGAATTTTGTTAACCACGAAATATCACTTCAAACGGGCGACACCATATATCTTTTCTCCGATGGTTATGCCGATCAGTTTGGTGGCTCCGATGGAAAAAAACTTAAAATAGGGCAATTTAAGGAGTTAATAATGAACATACAAGGGCATTCCATAGAGGAACAAAAACAGTTATTGCATCAGTTCTACGAAAAGTGGAAGGGTTTAAACAAACAGGTGGACGACATTTTAATTATCGGAAGAAAATTCGATTTTTGAAAGCTTTTACTTACATAATTGCTTACAAAAATGAATAATTATATGTTAAATAACATATAATTATTCATTTTATTCCCTAACTGCCTTTATTTACAAATTGTTATGCAATAAACTTGCCACAAATAAACATCAATGCACACAATATACCTCACAAAAGCATAGATGCCATATTTTGAAAAAGAGTTAATTTAGCAGATGTATTAAAAAAACAATTTATATAACAAATATTTTATGAGTAAAATTACGGTAATTGGAGCAGGCAATGTAGGAGCTACATGTGCCAATGTAATGGCGCAGAACGAATTAGCTAGCGAGATAGTATTGCTCGACATTAAAGAAGGTACAGCCGAAGGAAAAGCCCTCGACATAATGCAAACAGCAACACTGCTAGGTTTCGATACTCGTGTTATTGGAGTTACCAACGATTATAGCAAAACAGCTAATTCCGATGTAGTTGTAATTACCTCGGGTATCCCTCGCAAACCAGGAATGACTCGCGAAGATTTAATAGGCATAAATGCAGGTATTGTTAAGGAAGTTGCTCAAAGCGTACTAAAACACTCGCCTAACGCTATTATTGTGGTTATTAGCAACCCAATGGATACTATGACTTATTTGGCGCTTAAATCGACAGGCTTGCCAAAAAATCGCATAATAGGAATGGGGGGAATTCTGGACAGTTCGCGCTTTAAATGCTACCTCAGCATGGCTTTAAATGCACCAGCAAGCGATATTCAAGGTGTTGTAATTGGTGGACATGGCGATACAACCATGATACCGCTTTCGCGTTTCGCTACTTATAATGGCGTTCCAGTTACATCAATCCTCGACACAGAAACTGTAAATAAGGTTGCTGCCGATACTATGGTTGGAGGAGCTACATTAACCAAATTTTTAGGTACTTCGGCTTGGTATGCCCCAGGTGCTGCTGGTGCTGCACTTGTTGAAGCAATAGTTCGCGACCAGAAAAAAGTTTTCCCGTGTTGTGTTGCTTTAGATGGCGAATATGGTCAGAAGGACATTTGCCTTGGTGTGCCAGTAGTAATTGGCAAAAACGGATGGGAAAAAATTGTCGATTTCAAACTTAATGCCGACGAAAAAGCCGCTTTCGACAAAAGTGCCGAGGCCGTTCGTAGTATGAACGCCGTTCTTACGGAAATGAAGTTGTTGTAGGGAGGTAAGGCTGTAGACTGTAGACTGTAGGATGCAAGTTTTACAGATTGTATCGAAGTTCCTGCAGCCTAAAGCCTTATTTTTTGCTATTTGTTAGTATAAACAAAAAATGGTTGGAGATAATATCTTCCAACCATTTTTATTTTACTAATATTGAGATACTTAATAACAATTAACGAAGTAGCATACATTTCGTTTTTGCTATAATCCTATAAACCTATCCATTAAACCCTACGCTACGCGAGTAGTTGCCTTTGGCATGTATGTAGAAAGCCTTGTAACGTATATAGTGATTTCCTTTTTCGAACTCCCAAATAACATTTTTGGCTTTGAAAATTTTACCAATACAAGCCTCAAAAATTAATGTATAGTGTATTCCAGTAGCTTTCCATGCCCCCACAATAGAACTAAACCTAACGCTTCTATCGGCAAAATGACCAATTACAGGAATGTTATACTTTTTCTGCGACTGTTTTTCGAGCATTCTGGCTCGTGCATGCTCATGGCTTTCGTGATGTCCCGACATATAAATAAGTGTTTAGAAACTCAAAAATACGTAATATATTTATAAGAATATACACATTAACGTAATTTCATGCAAAATGGATACAAAATATTAACGACTATCTAAAATTCATATTTCTATAATGAATCGGCTCGAAGTATTTGATAATTTTCATATATTCGCATCTCAAAATTCTACTTTTTAATATTTTTCAACTATAAGATTATAAATAAAATACAAAAACTATGTTTGGTTTAGACGGAGGAATGACATTTATTTTGATTGTTTGTATTGTAGCGGCCTGTATATTCGAATTTATTAACGGTTTTCACGATACCGCTAATGCAGTAGCAACAGTAATCTACACTAAATCGATGAAACCCACGGCTGCCGTAATTTGGTCGGGCATAATGAACTTTGTAGGAGTACTTTTTGGCGGTATAGCCGTAGCAATGGGTATTGTTAATTTATTACCAATGGGGCTACTAATCGATCAAAGCGCTGCGCACAGTGTTGCAATGATTTTGGCTCTTATTGTTACCGCAATAGTTTGGAACTTAGGTACATGGTATTTGGGTTTACCTTGTTCGAGCTCACATACATTAATTGGATCGATTTTTGGCGTTGGCCTAGCCTACGGTTTACTGCCCGATGCTACCGCTGTGGCTTTAAATTGGGTTAAAGTTAAAGATATAGGTCTTTCGCTACTTTTATCGCCGCTATTTGGCTTTGGCGTTGCAATGGGCGTTATGTACCTTTTAATAAAATTTATCGACAATAAAAAGTTTTTTGTTGAACCCGATAAAAAGAAATCGCCACCCTTTTGGATTCGTCTGTTTCTAATATTTACATCAACACTTCTAAGTTTTTTTCACGGGTCTAACGACGGTCAGAAAGGCGTTGGCTTAATGATGATTATACTTATTGGGCTTGTACCAGTGCAATTTGCTCTCGATCATACCAAGAAAACCGAAAACCTTATCGTTCAGGTTAATACCATCGAAACCATTGTCGATAAAATTGACAGTAAAACAATTAGTGTACAAGATAAAATTAGTTTGCAAGTTGTAAAGGAAAAGATTGACACTATGCAATCGACACTTGTAGGTGTAGGGTCGTTTAACACGTTAAAAAAAGAGTCAAATTTCGAACTTCGCAAGGATATTTTAGTGATGGCCAATGAGATAAAAAAAATTCAGTCGCAAGAAGCCGACGAGCCACCAATTAAACTTTCTAAAGACGATAAAAACACTTTAAAAGCATCGATAAAGGAAATGAAAACCTATACCGAATATGCCCCTTTTTGGGTAATCCTTTTAATATCGATATCGTTGGGGCTCGGTACTATGATAGGTTGGAAGAGAATAGTTATTACTATTGGCGAAAAAATTGGTAAGGAAAAATTAAACTACGCCCAAGGTTTTGCCGCAAGCTTTGTCGCTGCTTGTACAATAGGGCTTTCGTCGCAGTTTGGTTTACCTGTTAGCACAACTCACGTACTGTCGTCGGGTGTGGCAGGTTCGATGGTAGCAGCTAAAGGCAAACAAAACCTTAGGTTTAAAACAGTGAAAAATATCGCAATTGCTTGGCTTGTAACATTGCCTGTAACTATAATTCTTTCGGGTTTGTTGTTTTTATTATTTCGACTTGTAGCTTAAATTTACACCTTAATATTATGGTTATCAGTCAGGAGGCACTGTATTTTGGAATATTCAGCATTGCAATTGTTAGTATTCTCATTTTCGATTTGACAGTAATTGGCAAAAATTCGCACATTATTTCGTTCAAGGAGGCTTCGATATGGACAGGGGTTTGGGTATCGATGGCGTTGCTGTTCTACATTTTTATTCTTTATTTCGG
>JANYAP010000074.1 GCA_025361285.1 Bacteroidales bacterium
TGATTATTAAGTTTATGAAGAAAAAAAGAAGTTATGGACTGTTGAAATTTAGATATTAAACAGTTCAATTATAAATTAGTTCTCTTCTTTCTAAACAATAGTACTGCACCAAACATAAGTAAAAGAAAGATGATAATTACACCACTTATTTTAGTGATTTCCAATGCATAGCGACGACCTGCCGGGTCGTAGGCAAAGCAGAATTCCAATACGCGGTTAATGGTAGGTCGAGCTAACCCTTTGCCCGACTCAACTACCGCCATTTTTAAATCGAACGGAAGAAACGAAATACCATATAGATACCGTGTAATCTTGCCTTGTGGGCTTAAAACCATTATTGCTGCCGGATGTATAAAATCGACACCTGCTTTTTTGAATTTAAATCCAACTGAGTTCGATAGCTTGTAAATGCTTAAACTGTCGCCTGTTAAATACATCCAATGTGCTGAACGACTTTTGCTATGCCGTCTCAAAAAAGTTTCCTTCTTATTTCGTGCCTTTTCGGGAGTATCGTGGTAGTTGAAACTAACCGTAATTACTTGATAATCTTTACCAAGTTTCAAATCGGCTTTTTCAATTACGTCCGAAATACCATCGAGCAGTGGGCTGCATAAACCAGGACAGTCGAAATAAACAAACGATAGCACCGTAGGTTTGTTTATTAAACTACGCAGGGTTACAAGCGAATCGTTTTCGTTTCTGAACGATAAATATAATGGAATTGTATCGCTAAGATGTTCAAATACACCTACTTCCACCTTGTCTCCATCTATTTGAGCCGGTGTTTGCGAAAAAGTGGAAAAAGCAATTACATTTAGAACAAAAAATAGTGTAAATGTTTTCATATTAAGTTGTTGTAAGATTAAAAATTACATTATGCCTTACTACCAATATCTTCCTTCTTATATTTAATATTTAATATCTAATGTCTTGTATCCAGAGTCATGTATCTTACGCCTTGTATCTTATGTCTTATGTCTAATGTCTTGTGTCTTACGACTTACGACTTTCTTCCCCTTCAAACGGAAACAACCTGTTTTTTGCTGGAAGATAGTAAACGCGTGGTTTAGTGCCAAGTTCCTCCATTAAACGGTATCCACCATTGTCGCGCAGCAATTTACTTAGCTGAACGGTTTCTTTTGTTGTTCCGTTGGTAACCGCATCCTCGTTTTCGTCGCCAAAGTAGTAAACTCCATTGGGACAGGCCGATACGCAATATGGCAATTTACCTTCTCTAATTCTGTCGGCACTGAACAAACACTTGGTAATTGTGCCTTTCTTTTGTGGAACATTAAGCTCTACGTTGTAAACTTTATCCTTGTCCTCTTCGGCAAATTTTGGGTCGAACCAGTTGAACGAACGCGCAGAATACGGACAAGCGGCAATGCAAAACCTGCATCCTATACAACGTTCATTATCAATAAGTACCGGACCGTCGGGTCGTTTATAGGTTGCATCTACAGGGCAAACCGATACGCACGGTGGGTTATCGCAATGCTGGCATGGCTTAGGCATAAAATACGGTGCCGTATTTTCCGAATCATGCATTTGCAATGTGTTTATATGGTATTGCTCTGGTCTCAAATGATGCGCCGCCTGACATGCCGAAATACATTTACGGGCGTTGCGGCATTTTGCCAAATCGATAATCATAACCCAGCGCCTATTTTTTATGCCTTCGCGACCAAGAATCTGGTTGTTTGATAGTTCTGATCTGTTAACAATTTTAAGAGAATCGATGCTTACTTCTGCAACTTTATTGTCGGATGTTAAAACGCGTATTGTGTTACCCGTTTTTTCCTTCGATTCTTCGAAATGTGTACCCGAATATATAGCAACACCTGCTGCAACAGCACCAGTGCCTGCAATCCCTAAATTCATTAAAAATTTCCTTCTCGACGATAGTTTTTCGTCATTGTTTTTCTCATCCATCGGGCGTTAATAATTTATTTAATGAGCAATACTTATTCTATTGTTCTGATAATCTTATTAGTAGAAAATGAACCGCTTATAATATTTCAAGACTAAAAGTATTAAATTAATAAATTGTTCATTTAATTTAAGCAATTTTCGTGAAAATAAAAATGCTACTTTAGGTAAAACACTGTTTACTAGATATATAATTAATTTCATGTATTTTAAAGATTTGATTTATATGTACAATTTTTCTTGATGTAATATATTGTTTTGCAATTATTTAGTTTCTATCTGTAATGTAGAAATAATTCGAAACGCTAAAAAAAATTTGCCACTGATTCACAGAATATCACATATTTAAAAATAATTCAATTTGCGAATCTGTGGCAATTTTCACTTTATAAATGGTTGATATCTAGTAATTTTGGTTCAATGTTTACGAATTGTCTTAAAAATGAAAAAATATTTAGTGATATTAATGCGATTTATTAGTGATACTATTGCGATTTATAAATATTGATTGTAGCTTTGCACAATCATTTTTACAATAAAAATTTTACAAAATGGAAACATTAACTAATAAAGTGGTACACCTTACATCTGAGGAGTTTAAGAAAAAAGTATTTAACTACGATGTAAATAAAGATTGGAAATACGAAGGGCAATTGCCTGCAATAATCGATTTTTATGCCGATTGGTGCGGTCCATGCAAAACAGTAGCTCCTGTGCTTGAAGATTTAGCTCGCGATTATGCAGGCAAACTTATTGTATATAAGGTAAATACCGAAAACGAACAGGAATTAGCCTCTGTTTTTGGCATTCGAAGCATTCCAACTTTGCTTTTTGTGCCTAAAGTTGGCAATCCACAATCGGCAATGGGTGCATTACCTCGTAAAGCCTTCGATTCGGCTATTAACGACATATTACTCGCAAACTAGCATCCCCATAACGTCTACAACCTCTACAACCCCTACAACGTCTACAACCTCTACAACCTCTACAACCTCTACAACCTCTACAACCTCTACAACCTCTATAACCTCTACAACCTC
>JANYAP010000083.1 GCA_025361285.1 Bacteroidales bacterium
GCACGATATTGATTTAACAGTCGAAGAAGGGTTGAAAACCTTAAGTATGTTATCAAGTATAAAAATTAAAACTGGAGAAAATGTAATAGTAAAAATTCCGCAGCCCGATGAGCAATGTAAAGAATTGCTAAAACGAATTGAAGTAAAAATACCTACTTTTTTACCCGACAAAAAAGTAGATGTGGTTACCTACAAAAAACTAACAACCACGCGTAAGTAATTTTATACCAATTTGTTACAAGGATAAATACAGGGTTTTAAATATGAAGTTCCGTTCTAGGTTTTGCCTTATCGGTAACCACGGTGGTATCGTCCATCGTTGGGCCGCGTATTTTTTCCGATAACCAATACAACGGAGGTCTGGTATCTATTGTCGATACGGTTGTTTTTACACAGGTTCCGCCACCGCCACAACCGCCTTTGCCACCGCCAGCTCCAAAGGTAAATATAATAGGCTTTAAAGCTCCACAGGTGGTTGATGCAGACACCTCCAACGACGATGAAGATTATTTTCCTGATCCAGATTTAATTGGTAATAGACTGCCGCCTGATATAATTGAGCCTGTAGTGCCTGATAAGTTTACGGACGATGAGGATAAAGCGATTCTAGTTGTGGAGGAATCTGCAACATTTAAACATGGCGATTTAAAGGCATTCCAAGCTTGGATTTCGCAACAGATACAGTACCCCGACGAAGCAGCAAAACTTGGCATTGAAGGAAGAATAGCCGTTAGCTTTGTAATTGGGAAAACCGGTAAAATAGAGGACATAAAACTAGTGCGTAGCGCCGACCCCATGCTTAACGAAGATGCATTGCGAGTACTTAAAACCTCGCCCGACTGGCACCCTGCACGACAAGGAGGAGTGGTTGTGAGGCAGCAATTTGTGAGGCCACTTTCGTTTAGTTTGACCAAGTAATTGCTCGAGAGTTATGGCATAACTGCTTGAGAGTTAATTAATAAAAAAGTGCAAGACCTTTACATTAAGTAAAGAGGCTGTTTAAAAAGTACTTTGTGGCACTTTGTGAATTCCTACGTGTGTCTTTGTGTTTAATATAAGTAACTGAACCACAAAGTTACACAAAGTGTTTCACTATGGCGCTCAAAGAAATACTACTCAAATATCCACTTTTTAAACAACCTTTATACTAATGAGAAAACTAAACTTTCCATTTCTTTTTTGCTTTCCCCCTTTACTTCGCAAATTAAGACAAACCAGTCTTTTAATTAATTGTACCTTTTTCCGAAAAAACCAAAATAGGCTATATTCTGCATTATATCAACACGTTAAGTAAAATAATAAAAAAATCGTAAATTCCTTTCTCTTATGATACTGAATATTAACAACAAATGCAACACTTTTTATCACTTGCAATGGGTGATTGATATCATTTGTAGCATTGTTCAATCTCATCGCTGTGTTATAGGCGCATGCACATAATATCCTTAATTTTGATATACATAAAACAAATTCAAATTCTGTGAAACTAAAACCGTTTTATTAAGAAACTGAAAACCACAAAAACTAAATACAGGGAAGTAGCACAGCAACCCGCTTGGAGGTAGGTTATAAGATAACAAACACCAAAAGTACAATGGGCAGTAAACAAGAAGAAAATAATCAATAACCATAGTTTTTTTATTAATCTAATTCAATTTATTATGAAAAATTTATTTAAAGCTTTAGCAGTTGCCATTTTAATGGCTGGTTTTTCGAGTAGTTTAATGGCTCAGCAGGATATAGGAGCCCTAATTTTAGACCAAGGTATTCAAATAACACAAGGGCAAGGTATGCATTTTGGTACCATGACGGCTCCATCAACCGTTGCTACAGTGATTTTAGCAACCGATAATAGCCGTACCAAGACAGGAACCTTTAATTTATTAGCAGGACCTGAACATGCATATGCAGGTTCGTACGATTTGCAGGGAGAACTCGGCGCAACCTACACCATAACCCTGCCTGCAAGTGCAACAATTACCCATACCGATTTAACAACGACAATGACTGTTAATACTTTTGTTTGCTCATATGCAGGTTTGGCTTCAACACTTGATGCAGGAACAGGACAGGATAATTTTAAAGTGGGTGCCACACTTCATATGGCAAGTGGACAAAAGGCAGGCGTTTACGCTGGTACTTATACTGTAACGTGTGATTACAATTAATTTTTATTAAGTAAGTACAATTAATAAGTGGGGGGTGTTCCAAAATTTGCGAACACCCCTCTTTTTATTAATACACTATGCATATATAGAAACTAAAGTTAAATTTAATGATAAAATTTTGTATATTTATGCAATGCATTCCCTATTTTCAAAACCTATGCTAATTTAAACAACCTAATATTAGTTGCTATGCAAAACAAAACCACAATTCTGCTTACTTTATTTTTAATTATTAGTTTTAGAGTATTTGCTCAGGGCGATTTGCTAATAACCCCCAAACGAATTATGTTTACCGACCACAAGCAAAAAGATGAAGTTAACTTAGTTAATATAGGCAATGATACTGCTATATATTCTATAACATTTGTGCAGTATAACATGAATGAGAATGGCACCTTTACGCCGATAACCAAACCAGATAGTGGACAAATGTTTGCCGATCCTTATCTGCGTATATTTCCACGAAAAGTTACGTTAGCTCCACGCGAACCACAAGTTGTTGCAATACAATACCGACGCCGACCAGAAATGGAAGCAGGCGAATACCGTTCGCATTTATATTTTAGAGCCGAAAAAATTAACAAGCCTTTAGGTATGGAAAAAACCAATGCCGATTCCACGCAATTAGATATAAAGCTTATACCAATTTATGGAATTAGTATACCTGTTATAATAAGGCACGGCGAGGTAAACGCAAAAACAACAATTACTAACTTAAAAGTTGAATTACAAAAAGACACTACACAAAATTTAGTTTTTACAATTAACCGAGAAGGTAATATTTCTACGTACGGTAACTTGTATGTAGATTATATGCCAATACAAGGTAAGCCATACGAAATTGGCAAAGTTACAGGTTTAGGGGTGTATACTAACATAAATAAACGAGTAGTAAGTGTTAAACTTCAAAAACACAACGGAAAAATATACACTAGTGGTCGATTAAAAGTTCGTTACACAAGCTCAGAAGATGAAAAGGCAGAAGTGTATTCAATGGCCGAAATTGAAATAAAGAAATAACAAAATGCAATTATGCAAATTAATGAAACTATGTTTGGCAATAATGCTAATGGAAGTATTGCAATGTGCAAAATTACAATACCTAAATGCCCAACCCGAGTTGCCGCAACGTAGTTTAACAGTAACACCAACGCAATCATTACATTTTGGCACATTCTGTGTAACCAGCTCGGCAGGTGGCACTGTTATAGTAGGGTACGATGGACTTCGCACATCAACCGGCAGTATAGTGCTACTGTCAAAAGCGCCTACATCGCAACCTGCTATTTTCGAGGTAAAACTATGTCAAGGGCGAAATGTAATAATAACTTTTGCAGCAACGGCTACATTAACAGGTAATAATGGAGGTACGCTAACTCTAGAGATAGGGCCAACGGAAAAAGGTGGATATGGAGCAAGTTTTTCTACAAATACCGATTGTAATTACATTACCCCACTACGAGTTGGCGGAACACTTGTGGTGTCTGGTTTTGCAATTCCTGGAACATACTCCGGCACCTTCGATATTGTGTTTAATCAGGAATAACAAATGAAACACCTCAGTTACATCGGTACTTATATTATATACCGCATGCTAATTAGGTGTTACGGAGTTTTGTTTTTATTTAAATACATTGTAATATCAACGTTATTAGCAACTATTTCAATAAATACAATTAAGGCTCAAGATAGTTTTTCGGAAACAAACGAATCGAGTGGTTCAAGCGAAATGTCATCACTGATTTATGACCAACTACCTGTATTGGTAATGACTGAAGGTTTTGGCAATTTTTATTTAGATGTACTGTATGCCAACAACAATCTATATGTAAATATTGAGGATCTGTTTAAAAAACTTAAGATTAACTACATTGTAGGTCAACAAGGCGATAGTATTGGAGGTTTCATAGAAAACGAAAGCAAACATTACACTATCGACTACAATACTAAACAAATACGAGTAGGACCAACCATATTTAGGGTTAAAAACGAGCTTGTTAAGCAAATGGGGACGCAATATTTAGATGCAAGCATTTTTGCTGAAGCATTTGGTATTACACTAACATTTAATTTACATTCACTTATTATAGTATTAAAGTCGAATTTCGAATTACCAGTAGTAAAAGAAAAACGCACCGAAAAAATGCGTAAAAGCATGTCGCGATATCAAGAGGAGGTATTTAGCGGAACAATTTTACCTCGAACATATCATAAATTTAATTTTGGAATGTTCGATTGGGGTGTAAGCTCATCGCAAACATTTAAAACCCGAACTGACAACAAAATTTCTTTAGGAATTGGCACTGAATTGTTATATGGCGAAACGAATATTAGACTAAATTACACCAACCAGCAAAAATTTAATAACAGAATGTTAAACTACTACTGGCGGTGGGTTGATAACGAAAAAAGAACAATTAAACAAGCTCAAGTTGGGAAGTTAAAAAGTCAAACAATAGCATTCTTAAGAGCACCAATAATAGGCGCTTCGGTGCGTAACACACCAACTACAGTGCGTAAAACTGCAGGTTTTTATACAATTAATGAAACTACCGAACCTAATTGGACAGTAGAGCTATATTTGAATGATGTATTAACAGATTACACTCAGGCCGATGCATCAGGCTCGTTCACCTTTAAAGTGCCTATTATTTACGGTTTTACCACAATAAAATTAAAATTTTATGGAAA
>JANYAP010000097.1 GCA_025361285.1 Bacteroidales bacterium
ACACTATATGCATACAATGAAATATCTTTGGCAACTAAAAATTGCCAACTGGAAAATTATTGCCTTATGTTATTATACTTACAGAGTACGACTGTAAATTCGTACTGGCGGAATTGCTGAGTTTGTTATGTCGAAAACAAGCTCCTTGCAAGGCGTTTTAATAGCTTTGCAGGCTTCCAATATACGTTTGGCAAGCTTATGCCCAACGCGGTAAATGTTGGTATCGTCGGGAACATGAACGTCAGATTTTCGCTGCCCTTCCTGAGGTTTAAGAATCATATAAGGACCTTTGTGAATGGTCTCACCCGGAAAGGGATTTTCCTTTAAAATAAAGGAAAAATTATCGTCGTTAAACTTTGCCGAACTATTGAGGTAGAACTTGGTTGTTGCCCATAAACGTTCTTCGAAACGACTAAGATATTCTTTACTGGCACGAAGGTTGGTGCGGAGTTTGTATTTCACATCTTCATCGAAATTTTCGATAAGCATTTTTCGGGTTTCATTAACTTTTTCCGAAATATTGACTTTAAGCTCTTCTTGAAGCGAATTAAAAGCTTTTTCAATTTCATCGGTATTGCGGCAACTGTTGTATATTTCGGCAATGCGTTTTTCAAAGTCAACACCATTGCCAATACTACCAAGTACTTCATCGGAAGCACCAAACACACCGTCGAAAAGTTTAAACTTTTCGGCAAGCAACTCATATACACGCTGGTCGGCAGCGTTCTTTTTATTTAGAAAATTGAAAACAACCACGTCGAATTTTTGACCGTAACGATGACAGCGACCAATGCGTTGTTCTATACGCTGCGGATTCCAAGGTAAATCGAAATTGACAATTAAAGAACAGAATTGCAAATTGATACCTTCGGCAGCGGCTTCAGTAGCAATCATAATGGTTGCTTCGTTCTTGAAATATTCTACAATTGCAGCACGTTTATCGGCTGTTGCAGAACCAGAAAGTACGTCGGTATCTTTATGTTTTTTGCTGTATGCTTTGTAAATCTCGTTTGATTTCGGGTCGTTATTAACGCCATTGAAACAAACAACTTTGCCCCGATAACCTCTTGATTCAAGTAGATTATAAATAAAATCCTGAGTACGACGAGATTCTGTAAATATTAAAGCCTTTTGATTGGCTCCCAGTTTGTGCAATTCTGAAAACCCTCTTTCCAAAGCAGTAAAAAGCTTTTCGGCTTTATCGTTTTTTCTAATTTTATGTGCTAAATCCCGAAAACGTTCTAAATCTGCTTTTTCATCCTTTATTAATTCAATTTCCTCGTCGGTAAATTCAATTTCTTCCTCAATATTTTCGGGTTCTTCATCTTCATTAGCCCACTCGTCAACCACTTCTTCGAAAGTTTCAAAATCGAGAGCTAAATCTTCGGGTGTTGGCACTACGTGCTTTTCAATAATAGCATCCAGTTTTTTTACCAATGCATCCAATGTACCATAAATGGCATAAGTAGATGAAGCCAATAATTTCCGAAGAATTAAAGTCATTAACTGGCGCTGGCTCGATGGCAAAGCGAAAAGTTTTTCCTGTTGCAAATAATCAGAAACCCATTTGTACAAGGTCATTTCATCCTCACTGGGGAAATATTCTTCTACTAAAGGAATGCGCTTTGTGTATTTAATGTATTCCAGTACCTGACGGCGAAGGGTTCGTTTACAAACAGGCTGTAAACGGTTTCTTAAATCCGAAAAATTTTTTTCTTCAACCAATCGGCTGAATTGGCTTTTAAAACTTTTTAAATCGCCAAAAACATAAGGGTCTATAAGACTTACCAAACCGTATAATTCGAGAATAGAATTTTGAAGTGGGGTAGCAGTTAATAATACTTTTTTATAATCCTCTAAAGCGTTTTTTATGGCATTGCCCATTTTGTTGGTAGGCTTATACACATTTCGAAGCCTGTGAGCTTCATCAATGATAACCAAATCCCAATTTGTATTTTTTAAATAAGCTGCTTTTGTACTTGCAAACTGAAAAGAGCATATTACAATACTATCTTTTTGATTGAATGGGTTTAAATTACCTTCTTTAATAATGTTGTTAAATGACTTTGATTCTAAAATAAAAGAAGGCAAATAAAACTTATCAGCCAATTCACTATTCCATTGTTTCCGAAGGTTAGATGGGCAAATAATTATAAGTTTTCTTTTGCGTTCAGCCCATTGTTGAGAAAGAATAATTCCAGCTTCGATGGTTTTACCCAATCCTACTTCGTCGGCTAAAACTGCACCTTTGGAAAGTGGCGATTTAAAAGCAAATAAAGCAGCTTCGACCTGATGAGGGTTTAAATCTACCTGAGCATCCTGTAAGGATGCAGTAAGCTTACCAACGTCATTTGCAGGTAATAGCCTTGTTAGTTCATAGGCGTAAAATTTAGCATGAAAAGAAGTAATATTCAATAATTATTGAATTAATAAAAAGCTAAAAATAAACAAACTAATGCAAACAGTATAGTACTCCCCATTTTTCAGGCCACAAACACAACTTTCTTAGTTGAAATTCAGAAAGCTGTTTTATCTTTACAGCGTTAGGATAAACGGACAAAGGCTCTGCTGAGGAGCAACCTTTTAGGAATAACCCTAACCCGATAGAATGAAGCCGATGTAACAGTCGGCTTTTTTAATAATCATTCATTCGGTTTATGCCTAAAAAAACCTAAAACTTTTTGTTGCGCAGCAACAAATAAAACTATGCTACGCATTTGTATAAGGTAACAGGTATTTGTCGTTCAATGCCTTGATGTGTCTTACTATTGTTGTAATAATCAAAGAACTTTTTTAAACCCTTAAAAAGGTCGTTTCCGTCGATTGCAGGGTAAAGATAAACATAATCTTGTTTAACTGTGCGCCAAAGTCGTTCAATATAAATATTATCCGTTGCACGTCCTTTACCATCCATGCTTATCTTGATATTTATCTCATTTTCAACATAATTAGTCCATAGCGCACTTGTAAATTGGCTACCTTGATTGGAATTGATAATTTCGGGTTTCCCGTTTTGTGCAATTGCCTTTTTCAAAACTGCCAAGCTGTTTTCGGCATCCAAACTATTAAACACATCCCATCCAACAACGTAGCGACTGTATACATTTACAATTGCAACAAGATACATAAAACCCTTTGCCATAGGTATATAGGTTATGTTTATTTCCCATACTTGGTTTGGTCGGTATATTTTTAGACCTTTTAGCAAATACGGTCGTATATACTTCGCATGCCCCAGTTTACTTAGGTTTCTTTGGGGGTAAATGGTCATGATGTTCATCTTACGAAGTAAGCGACGTACACGCTTTATATTTACAATAAAACCTAACGCAAAAAGAAAGTCTTGCATCTGTATTACCCCATGCGTTGGATGTTCATGAAATTCCTCATCCATGAGGCGCATTATCCGAAGGTTTTCTTCGCTTTCACCCACAGCTTCATAATAAACATTGCTTCGGTTTATCTCTAGTAATTCACACTGCCTCTGAATACTAATAGTGTCATTATCTGTGATATAGTCTTTTAGTTCGTTCATAGTCCGGCTCTTCTTGAAATTTTTTTTAGCCAGTCTATTTCCATTTCTAACTGCCCAATTTTTGAATACAATCGTTGTTTCTCTGCTTCAAAATTTTCCTCGGGCGCTTTGGTTGAAAAAATTTCGGACGACCGTTCTATAACCGCCTGTTTCCATTTCGAGATCATTGTCGAATGTACAGCTAAGCGAGTTGATAATTCCCCCAACGTTTCGCGCTCCTTGAGCGCTTCGATGGCAACATGAGCTTTAAAAGCGCCCGTCAATTTCCTTCTTGATGTTTTCATAATTACTGGTAAATTTAAAAGTTTTTTCAACTTAACCAGTGGTCTGAATTTTGGGGAGTATTATACTTTTCGAGTCACCCATTTTTTAAGGCAATAACAACTATTCGCTTTACGTTTTTAATGTATTTGGCTGTTGTATTTTGGTTGAATTTACGAACGGTAATTAGGTAATGATGGAAATCGGTTGCGAATTTATAGTTTAAATTGCTAAGCAATATATCGTTTTGTTTGTAAGTGTGTTGCATAAACTCTCTTACATGCTTCAATGCAGTTGTGTACCTGTCGTGCGTACCTTTTGCATGGTCAATACCCACCTTTTCGAAAAGTAGTTTATTATGATATTCGAAAACCTCAACCAGCGTTTTATGCTGTTCGGTTTTACCTAATATTCTGTTTTTAATTGCTTCGGAAGTTAATAATCCACCGCTTTCTAAAATATCCTTTTGTGCTTTGTAAACCTTATTTTGCCAAAGGTTTAGGTATTCGTTAATCTGCTTGGCTTGTTCGTTTGTGCCGTTAACAAAACCGCCGCTATTGTTCCATTTTTTAATTTCTACCTAACGTTTTATTGATAATTCGGCTCGCTTACCATTTACTGTGATGCGAAGGTAGATGGCGGCATGTTTTTCGTCAGTTGCTCGTTCTTTTCTAATAAAAAACAAAATTCCGAGAGAAGGGTTGTTGCTCATACTTATTAGTGTTGGTATTAAAACGTAATAAAGTTACCTAAATTGTATGAGATTAACAAAAATTTAATGAGATTTGTTTGTATTTATATAATTGAATTATTGATAATTATAATGTTTTTGGTGAACAATTTTTAGTTCAATAATTGTTTACCGAAGCGTTCACTTTTTTTGTTAAGAATTAAGGGTTTTTATTGATATTATCAAAAACGAAAATGCCTGTAAATACTATTATTTACAGGCATTTAGTATGAATTGATATGAACTATTGCGGAGAGAGTGGGATTCGAACCCACGAACCACTTTTGGCGGTTACACACTTTCCAGGCGTGCTCCTTCGACCACTCGGACATCTCTCCTTAAATCCACTTGGTTTTTCGGGCTGCTAAACTACAAAAAAATAATCAACAAATGTTACATAAAACATAAGTTGATTATTTTCCAGAATTAATATTTGGCGATTTGAGCCTGAATTGTAAGTAATACCTAGGTGGGAGAGGGTGATGGAGGTTTTATCTACTTATTTAACCTAAAATTCATAAACCATGCAACCTGATTGATATCCGAATTGGGCTTTCCAATGTTTTCGCGCTCCGATTGCGTTAATACTGGAACTAACATACTATCGCCTGGTTTCCAATTGGCAGGAGTTGATACATTTTTTTGAGCATCAATTGTTTGTAATGCAACAACAACACGTTTAATTTCGTCCATATTACGCCCAACCTGCATTGGGTAGAAGTTTATCGACCTTATTTTGTTGCTCGGATCGATTATAAATACAGCCCTGATATTCAGTGCAATACTCGCTGACGAATGTATCATACCATATTTGTTCGAAATTACATGAGTACTATCGGCCACAAGCGGGAATTCAATTCTTACGGGCTGTCTGTCTTTATATTTAATTTCGTTAAGCGATTTTACCCAGTCGTTATGCTGGCTAATAATGTCGGTTGAAATAACAATTATCTGCACGCCCAAACTTTTATAATCGGCCTGTTGTTGAGCTAGTTCGAGTAGTTCCGATGAGCAAACGGGTGTAAAATCCTTTGGATGAGCAAAAATAATCTTCCAATTTCGACCAAAATCTTTTGGGAAATCAATCTTTCCATAAGTGGAAATACCAGTAAATGAGGGTGCATCGTCGCCAATTAGCGGTATTGTTACATTTTTATTACTCTGCGCAATCATTTCGATAGATGCGCTTATTACCAAAGCCAAAATAAAAAATTGTTTTTTCATAATTTCAGAAATTTACGTTTAAAAATAATGCATAAAGTTCTGCTAAATAGATATGTAATTCAAGAATAACTAGTCTAAATTAAATAAAGATAAGAATGTCTTAATATATTTTGTAACAATTGAATTTACAGATATGTTAATCTTTGATTATTTTTTTTCGACAGGTTTTTTTAAACTGTTTCTAAATAAGCGTAGGTGATAATCTATGCTTAACATTCAATTAATTAATTTGTTGTCACTCGAATGGTTGTTGGTTGCATATTCCATTCGAATTTACACATTGCTTGCTTTTTTAGCTTATCCCATTTCCAGCTTGCTTTTTTGCTGCCTAACATTATTGATATAGGCTTTTTAAGTAACCCATGAATAATAAGCTCTATAGTACGATTAACTGGCATATTATTAAAGCTATACCCTGATTTAGAAAAATTTACAATCAATTCATTTTCGCGGTTATTAGCTTCGAGATTAAGTAGTTCGTATTGCTTTTTACTTATCGATTCATTTGTAATACCATCGTCGTTAAACATACAATACTCTGAATTACTTATTGTTGAATCGTTATAGTAATGAATTGAAAGCTCCGAAGAGTTGTATTGCGCAGTATTTAAAATAGTTTTGGTAAAGGGAATAAAACTTCCTGCCTTAACATAAACAGGAATTTCATTTATTGAAACATTAGTGGTAATTATTTGATTACCTGCATATTGACTGTCATTCCAAAAATTATACCAATAACCTTGTGGCAGGTAAACTGCTTTTTTGCGTTGAGCTTTATTGGTAATAGGTGCAATTAAAAAGGCATTGCCCCAAAAGTATTGGCTTGATAGGTTGTTAAAAGAAGTGTCTGAACTATTATAATATAGGGGTCGAATTATTGGTTTGCCTTCGGTAGTATTTTCCCATGCCAATGTGTAATTGTATGGTAGCATTTGGTAGCGAAGCTTAATAAACTTACGCACAATGTTTTTAGTAGGTTCGGAATGAAAGATAGGTTCGGGTGGAATTTTGCTGTCGCCATGTACTCTAAAAATTGGCGAAAATGTACCAAACTGCAACCATCTAATATACAACTCTTCATCGTTATCGCTAGGTGTAAAGCCGCCTAAATCGGAATGTATATATGCTAAACCGCACATACTCATCGAAAGCATACTTGGTAACTGAGCTTGCAGACCCTCCCAACTGCGCGAAACATCGCCTGTCCACGGCAAAATTCCAAATCGTTGTGAACCAGCAAACCCCGATCGGTTTAAATTAAACAATCGAACATTGGGGTATTCGGCTTTGTAATTGTTGTATAGCATTTTATCCCAATAATGCCCATATATATTGTGCACTGCATTGGCCGAACCAGCCACGTGAAACAAGTTTGCAGGATGCCTTTCGGGTTCGCCCAAATCGCCCCACCAACCAGCAACACCAATGTTTATAAGCGACTTATATTGTTGCCATAACCAAAGTTGCGTTTGGGGTTTAAAAATATCGAGAAGAAGTGCTTGCCCGAAGTAAAAGTCCTTTATAACGTAAGGTTTACCTAATGAATCGGTTGCACCTAAACCGTTGTTATATATATAATTGAAGTTATGTGATTCTTTAATAATGTATGGTTCAGTTACTAATATTGTTTGAACTCCAATTTTTGCAAAATCGGCAATCATTTTTTTAGGTGTTTTCCAATTGTCGATATCCCAAGTAAAATTTCCCATAAGGCTCGAACCAGGAATGTCGCCATTGAATTTACCAAACCAATTAAGGTCGATTATAATTGCATCAAGTGGAAAGTCGTCTTTAATCGTACGGTTTACTATATCGCGGGTTTCAGCCTCCGACGAGTAACTCATTCGCGATTGCAAATTACCGAACGCCCAACGCGGTGGCAACGGTTGGCGGCCAGTTAAAAGCGTGTACCATTGCTCAATACTCTCGAAACTACTGTCGCAAATATAATAATAGGTTAAACTGCCGCCTATTGCATTCATAACCATAGCATTATTATTACTTTTACCAATATCGAAAAAACCCTTTTGAGGATTGTCGAACAAAATAGCATAATGTTGAGACGAAATTACCAATGGAACGCTATAATTCAGATTTTCAACCTCTTTTCGATAATCGTATTGTGGTTTGTTGTAGAGATCGAGTTTGTAACCTCGGCGGTTTAGCGGAATACTTCTGAAACCTGCTCCATATATGCATTCGTTAGGCTTTAATGAAAAAACAAGACCTCTATTATTTGAGTTGAAATAAAAACTATTCTGCGACAGTTGAGCCGCTTCATTATTTATAAAATTAATCTTTAACGATTTTTTAATTATTTGTAAATGTGTCGATTGAGAATTAATAAATATTGTATCTGGCTTATCTACAATATTAAGCGTTATATTTTCGGGGGCAAGTATTACGCTATTTGATGTATCTGGTTCATTTTCTGATTGTTTAAGAACCGAAATTTTTAAAATATGTGGTGTGTATGGTTGTATCCATATATAACCGCTATCGCATGTTATTTTTAGGATATTTTCGGAATAGGTGTATTCTTTGTAAGTCCAGTTGTTTTGTCCTATAGCACAATATGTTACCAGAATCATGGCAAATGTCAAGGCTATTTTAAATTTGATATATTTCATTTTAAAGAAGTGAATTATGCGAATTAAGGTTTAAAACACAGAGTTAGATTAATTCTTTTTCGGATAATCATTTAATAACTCATAGCACATCAAATAAATAATTAACACTAATTGTTCACAACAACTTCCATAACAACTACATTTTTAAAACTTTAGCATAAGTAGCTTTTTGATTAGCGAATAATGCCTTTACAATGTACATGCCTTTACTCAGTTTACCCAGTGAAATATAGGAATAAGCGTTTAGCTCATTTTTTAATACCAATTTGCCTTGAATATCAAATATTTGCAAACTTTCAATTTTAAATTCACTTTGCATATATAATTTATCGGCAGTTGGGTTTGGATATATTATCAATTCCTTCAACGTGGAAAGGGGCTTAAGCGGTTTAGGAATATTTCCAAAATTAGTTAGTTTTTTGCTTGTGTATATATGGTATTCCCCTGGTTTCAAGGCAATTGTTGTACTACTGGCGTTAACGGAAATGCTGTCGGCTGCCAAATAATCGTACCACCAACCAATTGATGGAAAGGTTATTGTGTAATCTTTCGAAACCACATCGAAATTTCCAACTATCTCAACATTTGCTGTTGCGTGCAGTAATTCAATCTGTTTTACGACGCCCGAAACCTTTAATGTGTAGTTTGAGGTTGAAAAAGCAGGTTCTTCTTTCTTCAACCGAATTAACGCGCTAGTTATTTCGTATAAATATCGGCGGTTCGAATCGTTATAATAATCCCACCGAATAGGCTTTTTGCCCACACGTCCTCCTTCGTCGATACTTGTATTGTAGCCAAGTTCGCCAAATTGCCACAGCATTTTAGGTCCCGGTATTGTATAAAAAAATGCCGATGCCATAGCAACTCGGTTTAGTGAGGTTGCGGTGTCGGTAATATTGTAAGTGCCAGCCGAATTGCCGTATGCAAGGTTTTTTACCATTAACCGCTCCTCGTCGTGGCTTTCCATATATCCAACAACGTTGGCATTGTTCCAGCCCCGATTTTCATACGAAATCCACGACAAATCCGATTTGCCATCGGTGTTGTAACCCATTGTGGCCTCGTTGTATTTGGGGTTCATATTGCCCCAAAGCATTATGCCGAAATTCGCCAACGTCGTTTCTTCGTTATTTGCAGCCAAATGCTCGAAAATTACATAAGCGTTCGGTTTTCGTTTCCAAATTTCGGTAGCAAATCGTTTAAGAATACCTATTCGCGAAGGGTCGTACGCCCAGCCATCGCCAGAAGTGTTGGTAAATCCTTTGGTGAAATCGAAGCGAAAACCATCAATTTTGTATTCGCTAATCCAAAAGGCTGCAACACTATCAATTAGCTTTTTTGTGTAAGCACTTTCGTGATTAAAATCGTTACCCCACGAGTACACTGTGTTTGGCGATGTTCGGTTATACCATGGGTTTTGCGCGGTAGGTGCCGATCCATCGAAATACATACGTACCAGTGGCGATTGGCTGTAGGAGTGATTTAACACTAAATCTTGAATTACCGCTATACCATTTTTGTGACATTCGTCTATAAACCTTTTGTAATCGTTTTTAGTGCCGTAAGCCTTGTCGGGCGCGAAATAGAACGATGGATTATAACCCCAGCTATCGTTACCCTCAAACTCGCTAATCGGCATAAGTTCTATAGCATTAATACCCAAACGCTTAAGATATGAAAGCGTGTCGGTAACTGTTTTAATATCGCCGTTAGCCGTGAAATCGCGAATTAGCAATTCGTAGATAACTAATTTTTCGTTTGCCGATGGCACGAAATTATTGACTTCCCACAAATACGGTGTTTGCCCTGTTTTTATAATACTGGCTATTTCGCTGGTTTTGCTTTCGGGGTATTTTATTAAGTTAGGGTATATGTTTTCCGAAATATATTTATCGTTTGGGTCGGAAGTTTTTTCGGTGTAAGGGTCGGCTATGCGCAGCGTTCCATCAATTAAGTATTGAAAAATATATTCTTTTTCGGGCGTAAGGTCTGTAAGCGTTATCCAGAAGTGGTCACCGTCTTTTTTCATCATATACAAGGTGTTAGGTATCCAATTGTTGAAATCGCCAACTACGTACACGTATTTTTTGAAAGGTGCGAATAACACTAGTGTAACTGTTTTATTATCAATATAATTAATTCCGTCGCGAACATTATTTGGTAAAGGCGTATTTTCAACATCCGACGGTATAAGGTAATTTACTGTGTCGGAAACTTCGACAAAGCCTTTATATGCTTTTGCTACAATGGTATGCATTTCGGTACCTGTTGCAATAATATTGCAATTAAGTGTTTGATTACTAGTCGATATTATCCATTTATTGTCTAAAAATAGACCTATCGAATCGTTGCCTGTGGCAGCAATAGAAATGTTTATGGATTGATTTTCCTGCACGAACAGAAAATTGGATGAAGGGTTTAAAATGTTAACATTAAGACCAGATTCGTAAATATTTGAAAAAATATCATGCCCGTCCGAATCTTTTCCTTGCTTAGAGGCATCAGCACTTCGAAAAACAAATGCCATTTTTAATATCTTTTCGTTTGCCGCAACGCCATAATATGATCTAATATCGGGCGATATAGTAAGTTCGTAAATGTTTGACGATATTCGTGTTAGCTTTGTTTCGGCTGTGTTTTCGCCCCATTTTGTTTTCACATATTTCCAGTCGGTTAGCGACGCACTTTTATTGGTAATTAAGCCAGTATGTGCATATACATCGCCAGTATAGTCCTTAAGTGCTGCATTGCCTTTTGTGGCATCGAATGTAATGGTAACCTTGTCGGTTTCAATTGGGAACGAAGGGGTTGTGGATATTTGTCCAAAAAGATTGAAAGGCAAATAAATTGCGATAAGTAAAATTAGCTTTTTCACGTTTTGGCTTTAATATCATTAAAAAAAAGAGGCTGGCTTAATAAACCAGCCTCTAAAGAGTTATGCACGAAGTTGCTTAATTAATAGCTCCGGTATTATCGTCGAAATGTAACGTAATAACCTTACCAGCAGTGCCTGGAACAGCATCTTGGTCGCCACCGTCATTACGGTACTTAATATCGGTAGAAAATACGTTAAATTCTGCATTCCACCATGCTGGTATCCATGGGTGCGACGCATAAATACGTATGTTACCAGCTGCTGGAAGAGCAGGCGAAGTAAGTGTTTTTGCTGTATTGTCAACCGTAAATAGGTTAGCTGGTTTGCCCGAATCGTAACCGCCAAATGCATCGCCAATACCATATACCATTGGTTCTTTAATCGATACTTTTTTGGTGTTATTGCGTAAGTCGAGAACTACCATATATAAGCCCGAAGTAGCAATTTTCCAGTTGTCGCCATCGGCAGAAACAGCTATACCAGTGGGATCAAATTCGGTTACATCGCCAAAATTGAGGTTTGGTGAACTCCAATTTTTATTCGATAATTTAAATCCTTTATCTGCTTCGATATAGCATATTTTCCAATACATACCTTTGTTTGGTCCATCGGCAACGGCATGCATAGCCGAAAGAGTGGCACCAGGATTCCATTCGTAGATTACAGCAGAACCAGCAATATACATGGAGTCGGGAAAAGAAGGAGGTGTATAATCGCCTGTTTTTATTACACTTGCAGTAAATTCTCCCGAAGTTTTAGTCCATGTTAACGAAAGTGTATAAACTCCATTAACAGTATTTGGAATATCAGCCCCACCAACTACCAAAGCATCAACGGTTCCGCCATAATTGCTATTAACCTTTACGCCGTTATCCTTTGTCATTGCGCCAGTATCGCTAAGCTGAATTTTCCAACCGTCGGAGTGACGAAACTTAAATTTATCGACTGTTAAAACAACATTTGCTACGGTATAAGTGTTTGTTTCGGCATTGAGAGTGCCAACAAGGTTCATAACCTGATTGCCACCCCAGCCGCCTGGAGTTGCACCACCAATAACACCCCAGTGGGTTAATTCGGCAACAGCAATTTTATTTGAATTAACATCAAAACAAACCTGATACATACCTGTTTTTGGTACTTGCAAAGTTTTTCCTGTGGCTAAAGTTCCCCATTGAATATTTGATTTTAATTGGTCGCTTTTGCCGTTAGGGTTATAGGTAATGGTGTCGGTTGCTCCATAAACTATACCTACACCACCTATAACTTTTGTAATTACAAAAGTTTTGCCAGCTGTTAAATACACATACTTGCTATACAAGCCATCGCGTGCTGTTACTGTTGCATTTTCATTTGGTGTAGATTTAAAAAGATTTGTAACTGCTAAATCGGTAAACGATGTAGCTTCGCCCGAGATGTACCATCCATCTTCGGCATTTAATGCAGGAGTTTTCTCATCCTTTTTACACGAAGAAAAAGAGGTTAATAATGCTATAAATAGCACAAAAAACCAGGTAATTTTGATTTTCATAATAATTAATTTTTAGTTAAACAATAAAAAGTATAGTAATGATTTATAATAATGCAATATGAACAACTATTTGTTATTGTGCTGATTGAAGTAAATTAGGATTCGCATCGGTTTGTTTCTTTGGAATAGGAAATAAATTGCTGTTCTGTGTGTTGAAGTCGGCTAACGTAGCGCTCCACCAGTTTGTGTTGAATGTTCCCCAGCGTATCATGTCCTGTCGGCGAGTTGCTTCGTAAAACATTTCGCGCCTACGTTCAAGTTTTACGGCCTCCAAATCGTAAACGTCGGAAACACCAATGCCAGCACGGGTTCTAATTGGGTCGAGGTTTTCCTTTACTTTGGCCAAATTGCCTGCTATGGCGTAACATTCGGCCAACATTAAGTAAGCATCGGTTAACCGGAATATAACGTAGTCGTTAGCAAGTGCTTGTCCAGCACCTTTTGCAATTTCGTATTTCTGTATTCGCACCCCCGAATGGCGCACTTGGGCTTTGGTAAAACCTTTAGCCTCCGATATAGTAAGTGCGGGTATTACGGGTGTAAACTCCCACGGGCTGCCTGTTTCAGCGTCCATTAAATCTTTTCCGTCGGCGGTTTTTTGCCTACCAGCCAAAAAATATGCCGACTTACGTAAGTCATTGTCGGAGTACAACTTATAGTGTTTCTCAAGTGTAGCAAAGCCGTTCCAAGGTCCTACGGTCATTCCGAAAGTTACATTGCTCTGATAGCCCAAAGTACGCATGTGCAAGTTAAACTCGGGCTTTCCGTTTGCATTTTCGGTACCATCGTAATAAATGGTAAAAATGTTTTCGGGGCAATTGTCGTTTACGGTTACAAACGGATCTTTTACATTGGCAGCAAGGGTGTAACCGCCTGTTGTAATTAAATTTTCGAGTAACGGAATGCATTTGTCGTACATAGCTGTACCCGTATATACTTCGGCATTAAGGTATAAGCGAGCTAATGTCATTTGTGCCATGGCCTTACTTACGCCAAAATGTATTGGCCCGTTTTTAAGAAATGGAATAGCATAGTTTAGCTCGCCAACAATTTTGTTGAATATGTCAGCTCTTTTACTTAGCGGTGGAGCTGGGTTTGCGTGAAAAAAAGATGTTTCGTAAGGAACATCGCCATAATTGTCGATAAGTAACCAGTAATAAAAAGCCCTTATAGTTAGTATTTTAGCTATTAATACTTTTGCAGGTTCGCTTATTGTTGCGGTATCGCGTTCATTTACAACTATGTCGATTGTTTGGTTGCAATTGAATATTCCCTTGTAATATCTTTCCCACATACCAACAATTGCTTCGGTTTCGTTTGTCCAGCTATGCAATTGTAAGGCGCGCCATTTGCCGTTATCGTCCCAATCGGTATTTCGGGTAGGACCAACCATTTCGTCGGTGGTCATTTCCTGGCAAAACCACCATCCACCGTAATCGGTTAATTCCGATAAAGGTGAATATGCACTTAACCCCAACGTGGCATTTTGCTGTGCATTTTCCGGATACTTATCGAATGGTATAGTATCGTATAAGGTTTCATCTAGGTTGGTGCAACTTAAAATGAATAGCAAAATAGTTGCAATTACGGTATGTATTATTTTCATAAATATTAGTTTTTTAAAAGGTTAATTGTACGCCAAAAACAAAACTGCGAACCTTTGGATATACGTTAAAATTGTCTAGCCCAAAGTCAACGTTATTATAAGACAATTCTGGGTCGATACCTGTATAATTGGTAATTGTAAGTAGGTTGTTAGCAGTACAACTTATACGTAATGTGCTAATTTTAAATTTTTTAGGCATAGGAAGTGTATAACCAATGGTTACGTTATCGAGACGAATAAACGAACCGTCCTCTAACCAATAATCGCTAGCCACAGGCGTACCATCAATTTTACCTTCGTACCAATCAACAGCTTGTTGATTAGCATTAAAGTTAGGCAGCAGTGTTGGGTTCGAAAAATACATATCCGACACGTTATATACTTTATAATCGAGAACCGCATGCAGGGCAATAGTTACATCGATATTTTTAAAGATGGTAAAGTAATTCGACCAACCAATATTATGTTTGGGCATTGCCGAACCTGCATTTTTGAGAGCTGCTTTGGTAAAGTCGCGTGTTACACCACCAGCTTCAGTTTCGTATAACATAGCACCATCGCTCGAGAAACGAACAAAATGTGGTAAATACCAAGTACCCAACGAGTATCCTACATCCAATATTTGAGTTTTCTGTCCAACCATTCCTCTGGCTTGTATTTCATAACGAATCTTGTCTTTCCAACGCAATTCGTTTGCTTCGTCCGATAAATTCAATACTTTACTAATGTTTCTGGAATATATTAACGATGTTTTGTAAGTAAGTTTTTGTTTATTAATAACTTGCAATTGTGTATTAACTTCAATACCTCTGTTTCGGAATTGGCCAGCATTTGCATATACATTACCTGTTGGGCTTGGTGGTTGAGGTACGGAGTATTTATAAATGAGGTCGTTAATAGTTCTGTTATATACTTCAATAGAACCTTGCACCTTGTTATTAAAAAAACCATAATCGAGTCCAATGTTTATTTCTTCGGTATTTTCCCATCGTAAATTGGGGTTTGCATCCCAATCCTGTTGAAATAGAATAACGTTAGAGCCATCGTCGAGACTAATTTTTTTAGCATTTGCCGATATTCGCTGAATAGACCAATACGACTCTAACGTTTCGGCATTGCCTGTTAAACCGTAACCAACTCTTAACTTTAGTTGGCTTAAGAAATTAACATCTTTCAAAAACGATTCGTTTTTCAATGTCCACGCTACCGACCCTGATGGGAATGTGCCCCATTTGTTGTTTGCTCCAAATTTCGAACAGCCGTCCTGGCGCAACGTTGCTGTTAAGGCATATCGCTGGTCGTAATTGTAAATAAACCTGCCATAAGCTGAAATCATTGTCCACGAATTTTTATAAGACCCTATACTTCCCCATGTTACGTTTGCTAAACCTTGTAATTTATTAGCTTCAACACTAGGCGACTGCGCATTTGTACCCATTGCATTAAAGCCATCGAAAGTTTTTTGCTGCCACGAATAACCCGCTACAAAATTGACATTATGCTTACTTGCAATTTTTGTTTCGTAAGTTGCGTATGCTTCAATTAACTTATCTTCAATATTATTGTATTTTCTTTCCCCTTTACCAGTAGTACCCGAAGTAGGTGCATCGCCTGGTACGAAGTAGAACGATTCGTCGTCGTCGCGCGAATAAGCTCCACTAACTTTTGCTTTCAACCCTTTTAATATCTCAAGTTCAGACGATGCATTAGCCCTAAAGCGCTTAGCGTCGCGTATGTTTTGTATGCTGTTTACTGTTGCAATTGGGTTAAAGTACTGAAAGCCATAACCTATATTTTCGTAAAAAGTACCATCGTCATTTCTAACAGGTTGTAGCGGAGAACGCTGAAATGCCTGATACATAATATCAGTAGGACCATTTCCTCCGAAATCTTCGTAGTCGTTTTTTTCGAATGTTCCGTTTATTCCACCTTCAATTATTAGTTTGTCGTTAAGTAACTTCTGGTTAACATTAGCCGACATATTAAAACGTTTTTTATCGGTTCCTATTACTACTCCCTGATAATCAGCCCATGTTCCCGAAACTCGGTATGTCGACTTATCGCTACCCCCAGCAACCGAAAGCGAATAATTTTGCGTTTTGGCCACTCTATAAATCTCGTTCTGCCAATCGGTACTTGCCCCAGCATCTACTTGCGAAATATTATTTTGTGTAATAAAACTTCTAATATCGCTTGCTGAAAGTAAATCTAGCTTTTTCGAAACTACATCGAGCGATACAAAGCTGTTGAAATCGATTTTACTAGCACCACTTTTCCCTTTTTTTGAAGTAATTATTATTACGCCATTAGCTCCGCGCGAGCCGTAAATAGCAGACGACGAGGCATCCTTTAACACATTAAAGCTTTCAATATCGTCAGATGCAATAGTTGTAGGGTCAACACCTGGCACACCGTCAATTACATACAAAGGTTGATTGGAACCAAAACTAGCCGAACCCCTTATTTGAACCGAGAAGCCATCGTTAGGGTTTCCGCCTTTTTTGGTAATTTGCACACCCGAAGCCTTGCCCTGTAAGCTTTGTATAGGATCGGTAAGCACGCCAGTATTTAACTCCGCCGCCGACACATTGGTAACAGCTCCGGTTTTGTCGCTTTTCTTTTGTGTACCATATCCTATAACTATTACCTCATCGAGCTTTTGTACCGATGGCTCAAGTTCAATTGATAAGGTTTGCGATTCCGCAACAATATTCTGTGCGTTATAGCCTAAAAATGAAATGTTTATGGTAGAGCCTACAGGTATCAGCAGAACAAAATCTCCATCAATATTGCTTAAAGCTCCTTTTGAGGTTCCTTTAACGGTAATATTAGCTCCTATTATCGCTTCCTTAGTAACGGCGTCGGTTACCTTGCCTTTAATTTCAATATCCTGAGCAAGTAATTGCATAAAAGGAATTGCCCACAAACACAAAAGCAGAAGTACCCTTGTCTTCCTTAGTTTGTTTCTCATAAGTTAGTTCTTTTGTTAAATAAATGCAAAATTGTAATAGTTGTTAATCAATCACTTTGGTAGTAAAGTTTCAGTTATTATATCGTTTTTCCGAAACATTTTGTTAACAGCACAAATTTATGGCGATATTTTTAATAAATTACCTACTAAAAATCCTTTGCATCAGTAAATTACGAATTTTATTTTCGCAAACGGTTTCGCAATCGTTTGCGGTTTCGTTTGCGTAAAATATATATGTTGCACAACATAATTATTTGATTTACAAATGCTAGATTACGTGTGTTTATTTTTTTCGCAATACTTATAGTCAACGCCTTATTTTATGGTAAGTATGCAAAAACATAAATTTTTTCGTACTTTTATTTCCACCCAAAAACTATCTAATGAAACTACATCAGGTTACCATAAAAGACATAGCAAAAATCCTAGGGATATCTATTTCAACCGTTTCGCGTGCGTTAAAAAGCCATCCCGATATTAGTATCGAAACCCGTAATCAGGTTAAGGAATTAGCTAAAAAGCTAAACTACGAGCCAAACGCCCTAGCCATGAATTTACGGCGTAACAAAACCAATACCCTTGGTGTGATTATTCCCGAAATAGTTCATCATTTTTTCTCGTCGGTTATTAGTGGAATTGAGGATATTGCCTATGATAGAGGATATAATGTAATGGTATGCCAAAGCAACGAACTGTATGACCGTGAAGTAATTAATGCTCAGGCACTACTTGCAAACCGTGTCGATGGAGTTTTAATTTCAGTTTCGAAAACTACTTTCGAATTCGATCATTTCCGCCATTTTGCAAACCAAGGCATTCCAATGGTTTTTTTCGATAGAATTTGCCCCGATGTAATAAGCGATAGGGTTATTACTAACGATGAGGGAGGAGCTTTTTTGGCCACAGAGCATTTAATATCAATAGGATGTAAAAAAATAGCTCACTTTTCTGCACCTCAAAATTTAATGATAGGGCAGGGGCGTCTTGCTGGTTATCAGAGGGCGCTAAAGCAATATCAGTTCGAATTCGACCCATCGCTGGTTTTGCAGTGCGACACTCGCGAACTCGCTATTGAAAAAACCGAGCGGTTTATGAATGATAATCCCGATGTTGATGGAGTATTTGCAGCCAACGATTCTACTGCCATTGCAGCAATGCAAATTATACAAAAGATGGGAAAAAACGTGCCTGACAATGTGTCGCTTGTTGGTTTTGGCGATGGCCCAAATGCGCTAATTGCTTGGCCACCATTGACTACAGTAGAACAAAAAGGTTACGAAATGGGTGCCGAAGCCATAAAACTACTCATTCATAAAATTGAAAACGATACACCAACCGATAGTTATCAAACAAAAGTACTTACTCCTTCGCTTATAATACGCGAATCGACTAAATAATAAACACCTTCCGCAATCGTTTGCAATTTGATAGTCTGAAAGTTATGTGAAAATATATCGCAAATCTCTTGCTTTTTACTATAAATGTTGCTTACATTTGCATCGTTAATCTCGCTTTGGTAAAAGTCTGGTTTTTTATCGTATTACATTAAGGTGCTTATAGCGCACTTTAACTGTTTTGGCTATAGCTTTACTGCTGGCAGCCGCTCAATTCTCGAAATATTTTTTAGCTAAGGATTTGTAATTAAATAATTCATGCGATTTTGTGTCATTCCGACGTAGGTCGGAACCCATAAAATAAAAAAGTAATATGGATTGCCTTCGGCGAGTTCGTAAACTCGGTTCCGACCTGCCTCGGAATGACAGTATACTTTTATGGATTGGCTTAGAGGTTGGTTTTGCAGTGCATACATTTATACACCTTATTTAATTACAAATTCTAAGTAAACTCACAACTTCTTTCCAATTAGTTTGTAATGAGTCATTTGTTAAGTTTTTTCTAAGGCATTAAATAAAATAAAGTTCACACTTTTTTAGTATGCATGTAATATTTATCCACATTTTCAAACACGCATTTTTAATATGAAAAACGCATTTCCCCGCCTGTCGTTCTGGCAAATATTCAACATGAGTTTTGGCTTTTTAGGAGTTCAAATTGGCTACTCGCTGCAAAACGGTAATACAAGTCGCATATTATCGGCATTGGGGGCTAATGTGGAGCACCTTAGCTATTTTTGGTTAGCTGCGCCGCTAGCTGGTTTACTTGTTCAACCAATTATTGGTTTTTCGAGCGATAAAACATGGACTCGGTTTGGGAGGCGAATGCCTTTTATTATCGGCGGAGCAATAGTTTCGGCACTAGCCATGTTTTTTATGCCTAATTCCGAATTTTTCGCCTATCTGCTTCCTCCTTTGCTTTTTGGCGGGTTTATGTTGCTTTTTATGGATACTTCGTTTAATGTTACCATGCAGCCTTTCAGATCTTTAGTGGGCGATATGGTTTCGGAGGAACAACGAAATATTGGCTATTCTATTCAAAGCTTTTTAATAAACACGGGTGCAGTAGTAGGGTCGTTGTTGCCATTTGCACTTACGTGGTTTGGCGTATCGAACATTCCAACCGCTGGCGAAAAAGTAGCATCAACTGTTATTTGGTCGTTTTACTTTGGCGGAGGCGTTTTATTGTTATCGGTTTTATGGACCAGTTTGCGTACACGCGAATACCCGCCAAACGAATATGCAAAATATCACCAAATTTCAGCTACGGATACAGCTAAAAAATCATTCGCTTCAGTTCTGAAAGATATACCATTAACAATGTGGCGATTGGCTATCGTTCAGTTTTTTTCGTGGTTTGCTTTATTTATGATGTGGGTTTATACAACATCGGGTGTGGCGCAAAGCGTTTGGCATACAGTGGCTTCCGATTCTACCTCGGCAGCATATAACGAAGCAGGCAATTGGGTAGGAGTAATTTTTGGAGTTTATAGTTTATTCGGCGCACTTTTTTCGCTGGTTATGGCTCGGTTGGCCGATAAATTTGGACGCAAAGCAGTTTACATGCTGTCGTTACTTATCGGGGGAATAGGCTTAATTTCAATTGTTTTCATCGAAAACCAATATGCATTAATATTTTCCATGGTGGGCGTTGGCATTGCGTGGGCGGCCATTTTAGCAATGCCTTATGCCATTCTTTCATCGGCATTGCCTGCCAGTAAAATGGGCGTTTACATGGGAATATTTAATGCAACTATTACTATCCCGCAAATAGCCGCTGGTTTATTAGGTGGAGTAATTTTAAGTATGCTTGGCGGACAAGCCATTTTTATGCTTGGCGTGGCTGGTTTGTCAATGATTTTGGCAGGTATCTCCGTCGTTTTTGTTAAGGAACATGATAACATCGTAAAACAATAATTATGAATATAAAAGCTTGTATTTTCGACCTCGACGGCGTAATAGTCGATACTGCTAAGTATCACTTTATTGCTTGGCGCGAAATTGCCCTGCAGCTTGGCTTTGAATTTACCGAACAACATAACGAGCGCCTAAAAGGTGTTTCGCGAATGCGCTCTCTCGACATATTGCTCGAAGTTGGTGGAATATCATTGAACGCAACCACTAAAGAAGTTCTCGCTGAACAAAAAAATTTAAACTACCTTACTTACGTACTTCAAATTACTCCTAATGAGATCCTTCCGGGCGCAAAAGAATTTTTACTTGAAATAAAAAAGTTAGGCATAAAAACAGCCTTAGGGTCGGCAAGCAAAAATGCAGTAACAATACTTAATCGTCTCGAAATTACAAATTTGTTCGATGCAATTGTTGATGGAACAATGGTTACAAAGGCGAAACCCGATCCAGAAATCTTTTTAAAAGGCGCTGAAATGGTTAACGTTAATCCAGCAAACTGTATTGTTTTTGAGGACGCCGAAGCGGGCATAGAAGCCGCTATTGCCGCCGGAATGAAATGTGTAGGCGTCGGTAGTCCCGAATTTCTTTGGAATGCAAATTGGATAATACCCGATTTTAAAACTTTATCGTTAGCAAAACTTTACGAAAACATTTAAACATGAATAAATATCTGAAAAGCAACGACTGGTCTATAATCGAAGAAGGTTTCGATCCTAAAAACCATAAATCGTCCGAAAGTATTTTTAGCATCGGAAATGGGCACATGGGGCAACGTGCCAATTTCGAGGAGCGGTATAGTGGTAAAACTCTTCAAGGAAACTACGTTGCCGGCATATATTACCCCGACAAAACCCGCGTGGGATGGTGGAAAAATGGCTATCCCGAATATTTTGCCAAAGTACTTAATGCGCCAAACTGGGTAGGTATTGATATTCAAGTTAATATGGAGCATCTCGATTTAGCAAAGTGCAAAACAGAGGCTTTTGTGCGCGAGTTAAACATGAAAGAAGGCTACCTGCACCGTAGTTTTATTGCTATTTTCCCCAACGGCAATCGTATTAAGGTTGAGGCATTTAGATTTCTAAGTATTACTCACCCCGAAAATGGAGTTATAAAATATTCAGTTACACCACTTAATTTTTCAGGCGAAATAATTATTACACCCTATATCGATGGCGATGTAAAAAACGAAGATTCCAATTATAACGAAAAGTTTTGGAATATTCTCGAAGTTCAATCGCTTATAGGAGAAGGTTATATGATTTGCGAAACCAAAAAACTCAATTTTGTGGTTGGTTTTGGAATGAAATATCTGCTTGAAATAAACAATGTCGCATTTTCCGAAACACCCACAATAATAAAAGGTCCCAAATATACCGGAAACATTATTCATGTTAATGCCAAACAAGCCGATACAATTACTATAACTAAGTACGCAGCAGTTTTAACATCGCTAAATCATCCTGTCGATAAAATATTGGAATTAACACAAAAGTCAACACAAAATGCATTCAATTTAGGGTTCGAAAAATTATTCAATAAACACAAACAAAAGTGGTCTCAAACTTGGCAGCAAAGCGACATTCAAATTAAGGGCGATATCGATGCACAACAAGGCATTCGCTTTAACATATTTCACCTAAACCAAACATACACAGGTAACGACGAGCGCTTAAATATTGGTCCTAAAGGCTTTACAGGCGAAAAATATGGAGGTAGCACCTATTGGGATACCGAAGCATATTGCATACCTTTTTTTCTGTCAACTTCTTCGCCCAATGTAACTGTTAACTTATTAAAATACAGGTATAAACATCTCAAAAAAGCTATTGAAAACGCTAAAAACCTTGGTTTTACCAACGGTGCAGCATTGTATCCAATGGTTACAATGAATGGCGAAGAATGCCACAACGAGTGGGAAATTACATTCGAGGAAATTCACCGAAATGGCGCAATAGCCTTTGCTATTTATAATTACGTGCGAAATACTGGCGACGATAATTATTTATCGAATTATGGCTTGGAAGTTTTAATAGCTATTTCGCGTTTTTGGAGCCAGCGTGTAAACTTTTCGCACGAAAAAAACAAGTACGTTATGCTTGGCGTAACTGGTCCAAACGAATACGAAAACAATGTAAACAACAACTGGTACACCAATACTTTAGCCCAATGGTGCTTAATTTATACCATGCAAGCAATCGAAAAAGTAAAGAAAATAAACATTGGTAAGTATAACATGCTTGCTGATAGAATTTTATTTAACGAAAAGGATGAAACAGCCAAATGGCACGAAATTTACGACAATATGTACTTACCTTTCGATGCCGAATTGAATGTTTTTCTTCAACAGGATGGGTATTTAGATAAGGAACAGACACTTGCCGCTGAAATCGACCCTGCGCAACGCCCAATTAATCAGCACTGGTCGTGGGATCGAATTTTGCGTTCGTGCCTTATAAAACAGGCCGATGTGCTTCAAGGGATATATCTTTTCGAAGAAAATTACGACTTCGAAACTATTAAGCGTCATTTCAATTTTTACGAAGCTCGAACGGTTCACGAATCGTCCTTATCACCTTGCGTACATTCAATTTTGGCTGCTCGTATAGGTTATACGCAAAAGGCTTACGAACTTTATCTGCAAACATCGCGCCTCGATATAGACGATTACAACAACGAAGTATCTGAAGGATTGCATATTACAAGTATGGCAGGCACCTGGATGTCAATTGTAGAAGGCTTCGGAGGCAAACGAGTTAGCGAAGGAAAATTATGCTTATATCCTTTAATACCAACAAATTGGGACGAATACACATTTAAAATCATTTACCGAGAAGTAAATTTACATGTTACCGTAAATAAAAATTTTGTTAAACTCGAAACCGATTTAGGGGTAATTATTGTAAATATTTATGGTATTGATATTGATGTAAGTGCTGGCAAACCTCAGCAAGTTCCAACAAAAAATAAGAGGGAATAGTACTTCAATAACTATTGTAAACGACAAATAAAATAAATTTAAATAATATTTAATATAACTATATGAAAATGAAAACTATGCTTATTAATCTGATTGTATTTCTTGTTTTTATGCTAGGTGTTGGTGTTGGGTACACAGTCGCACAAATAAATCGATCAGTTCCTCCAATAAGGTCGGAGGTTAAGCATGCCGATTGGAGTAAAAATGCTGTAATATACGAAGTTAATATACGTCAATATTCCATTGAAGGCACGTTTAAATCGTTCGAGCGCGATCTTCCTCGTTTAAAACAACTTGGAATCGATATTCTTTGGTTAATGCCAATAAACCCCATTGGAGTTAAAAACCGCAAAGAACCTCTTGGAAGCTATTATTCTGTTAAAGATTTTAGTTCAATTAACCCCGAATTTGGCAAAATCGGCGATTTTAAGCAATTAGTAAAATCGGCTCATAATTATGGCATGAAATTGATAATAGACTGGGTGCCTAATCATTCGGCTTGGGATAATGAGCTATCTAATTCACATCCCGAATATTATATGAAGGATTCGGTAGGAAAATTCGTTTCTCCTTTCGATTGGACTGATGTAATACGATTTGATTACAATAACAGCAACCTTCGCAAGTATATGATTAACACCATGAAATGGTGGCTCACCGAAACTGATATCGACGGGTTTAGATGCGATGTAGCCAGCATGGTACCAATAGATTTTTGGGAACAGCTACGCCCCGAACTTGAAACGGTAAAGCCTGTGTTTATGGTAGCTGAAGCAGATATTCCTGAGTTGCACAATAAAGCATTCGACGTGTCGTACGATTGGAAATTTCACCATATAATGAACCAAATTGCTAAAGGAAAGATGAATGCCAATGCAATTACGAAACATTTTAATTGGGTCGATTCCATTTACCCAACTAACTCATATTTAATGCAATTTACTTCAAATCACGACGAAAACTCTTGGAACGGAACCGAGTACGAACGATTAGGAAATGGAGTACAAACTTTTGCTGTTATAACTGCATTATTACGCGATATGCCTTTGATATACAACGGTCAAGAATCGAGTTTTAACCGTAGACTAAAGTTTTTTGCAAAAGACAGTATAGACTCAGACCTCCTGACTTGGCGTAGTTTAAAATGTCGCAGATTTATATACCAATTTTAAATTAGTACCTGGAAATTCGGTTTCAGAGTCATTTAAATGAATGCATATTTTTTGCACAGCTTCATTGTCCCTATTGGATGCC
>JANYAP010000104.1 GCA_025361285.1 Bacteroidales bacterium
CACAAACACTCAGACACAACCAAATTTACTACCACCAGTTCCAGGCGCAATCATTTCATTAGTTTTTGGAATTATTTCTTTAGTATTATGCTGGTATTTTTGGTTTCCAGTTGTAGGTTTAATTTTGAATATCCTATGCCTGATATTTGCTATTATGGCTATGGGTAAAGGCAAAAAAGCCATGCTTACTTTTGAAGGAGCAACCGGACAATACAAACAAGGATCATATAGCATAGCTAAAGTTGGAAAGATTTTAGGGTTAGTTGGTATAATTGTGAACGCAATATTTTTAATTGTTGCAATTATCATTACCATTATTGGTGTGGCTGCCTGGGCTAATTTATAAGATTTTCTTATATCAAAAAAAAGCCGCCTCAGTGCGGCTTTTTTGTATTAATTTTCATTCTTATGTAAATTCGAAAAAAAATGAAAATTAATTTTATTTTGTAATTAAGAAATATCTCCCAGATTTTAATTTTCATGTCTGCAAAAAAGCTATCAACATTTTCATTAATGTTCGGAATGTTATCATTAATTTTTTGCTGGTATTTTTGCTATCCTGTTTGGGGTATTTTTATTTCACTTGTCTCAATTATTCTGGCAATTACTGCAATTATTTTAGGTAAAAAATCAAAAATCAAATGCCTCAACAGTAATGTTGGGGCTTTTGTGTTTTATATGGCTTTGGTTTTATTTGCTATTCTGCCATAGCTTAATAATCAGCTTGGATTGTAATCAGTTTGGATTGTAATTTTAAAAAAAAATCATGGAAAATTTTAAATCATCAGTCGTTTTATTGCTGTTTTATTCGATATGTGCTAATGCTCAGCACCAAACAGAAGTGTCTAAATTTGGTATTTCTTTTTCGGGCTTTGTGAAAACCGACGTTTTTTACGATACTCGCCAAACATCAAGTATTCGAGAAGGTCATTTCTTACTATTTCCCGAAAATGTATCGTATGATGCAAACAATGAAGATATTAACGCTAAACCTAGTTTTAATATTCTTTCAATTCAATCGCGTTTAAAGGGAGCAATTAGTGGACCTAGCGCTTTTGGCGCAAAAACGTCGGGAGTTTTGGAGGCTGATTTCTTTGGAAATTCTGGTTCGGGATTAGAAGATGTTAATGGGTTTAGGTTACGACATGCTTTTGTGAAATTGAATTGGAAAAATACTGAACTATTGGCAGGGCAATATTGGCATCCTCTTTTTATTGCCGAAGCTTTTCCTGGGGTTATTTCTTTTAACACTGGTACGCCTTTTCAGCCTTTTTCGCGTAATCCACAGATTAGAGTTACTCAAAAAATTGGGGTGCTTAGTTTAATTGGTTGCGTATTTTCGCAGCGAGATTTTCAAAGTTTTGGACCATCAGTAGTAGACAGTAAAAGTACTTCTAGTTCCATGTTTATGAGAAATTCTGGCATTCCTAATGTTAATTTTCAATTACAATTTAAACCCGATTCAACCGAACATATATTCGGAATTGGAGTGGATTACAAAACTGTACTGCCTGAAATGTCAACAGTTAGTAACACAAAATATACTAAGTATAAATCTAATAATACTTTAGGTAGCATATCAGCTATAGGTTATGCAAAATTTAATTTTAAACCTATAACCTTTACTTTGGAAGGAGTATATGCTCAAAATGCTTCCGATATTGTTATGATAGGAGGGTACGCCGTTAAGGAAGTTACCGATACAATGGGAAGAAAGGAATTTAAAAATATTAATACAGGTTCGGTATGGACTGATATTCAAACAAATGGTAAAGTATTTCAAATTGGACTATTTGCAGGATATACTAAAAATATGGGTTCGACCGACTCCATAAAAACAACGATATTTTATTCTAGAGGGTCGAATATCGATAACATATACCGAATTGCTCCTAGGGTTGTGTTTATTTCTGGCAAACTTAATATAGCTGTTGAAATTGAGCATACTGTGGCTAATTATGGCATCGTAAATGGTAATAAGAAGGGTGGAGTTACCAATGCTAAGGCAATTGCAAATACTAGAGGACTGCTATCGTTTATTTATAAATTTTAAAGGTTGGTAAAGTATTAATTACACTTTACGGATGGACACAAATTTTTAAAGAAACAAGTTATAAACTCGATATTTTGAGGTATTTTTTGCACATTGGCTATAACGGAATTAATTATCACGGGTGGCAACTACAGCGCGATGCCGTTAGTGTTCGTGAGGTTTTGGAAGCAAGTATGCGCAAGGTTTTAAAGGCCGATGTAAACTGCATTGGTTGTGGAAGAACCGATTCGCAAGTGCATGCAAGTCAGTACTTTCTTCACTTCGATGTTGAACGGGAATGGGATTTCGATTTGCTGTTCCGGTTAAATAAATCATTGCCGCGCGACATTGCCGTTTTCGATGTAATTCCTGTGGAAAACAATGCGCATGCCCGTTTCGATGCTGTTTTGCGTAGTTACGACTATTTTATCCACACTTATAAGGATCCGTTTTTGAACGAACGCAGTTCTTTTTATATGGAACGGAACTTGAGGCTCGATAAAATGAAGGCCGCAGCAGCTTTAATGACTAAGTACACCGATTTTAGAGCCTTATGCTTAAAGCCCGATAAGCATAAAAGTACAATTTGTAATGTAACTTCTGCTACTTTATTTACCGATAAAAATGTCGATAGATTGCGATTTCATATTTCGTCGAATAGGTTTTTGCGCGGAATGATACGGCTAACTATTGCAAAACTGCTCGATATAGGTACCGGAGTATTAAGTGTTGAAGAGTTTGAAAGCTACCTAATGACTAAGCAAACCCCCAAAATTATGAAGCCTGCTTGCCCGCAAGGTCTTTATCTATCGAAGGTTATATACCCATTTTTGAATATTCCGGCGAGAACTGAGTTTTCGGCAATTATTCAAAACAGCGTTGATAATGAGTGGGAAGAATTATAGATTTTTGAAAGGACGTTTTTTTATTTCGTAAATCGTTTTTTCAATTGTTCCTGAAAAACTTTTTGGTTTATTTTGTTTATAGCTCTGATATTCAATTGTATCTTGTCGAGCCTCTCGGTTCTGGTTTCAGTTGCCAAATTTTTATCATTCCGGAAAACAACTTGTTCGAGATTGTAACCCGTTTCGTTAAGCGACATTACAACGGCGGCTTCGAGGTCGTCGAAAACTATAACAGTAGGTAGTTGATTATATGAATATTGCAAAATCGACTTTTGCACCATGGTTTTTATATATGTTATTTGCGGTTCGCTAAGGTAGTTAGCACCTAAAAGTAACTTCACCAAATCGATTTGTGCAAGTGTGCGGAAATTCCTCGATTTGACTAACTTGTTATATTCCTTATTGTTAGTCTCTAAAAACAACTTTAAAAATGCAGGAGGAACATCTCTTAAGTTATCGAGTTGATTATCACTTAATTTTCGCGCATATTCCTTATGCGCCATACCTTGATCGACAGGAACATAATATTTCCATTTTTGGGTGCGCTTGTATGTATCGGTCATTGGTTTTGGCTTCCAAGCTGTTTTAGTGCGTTCCATTAGCGGCGCTGTAAGGCTTAAGTAGCGGGTTTCGAGGGCGTATTCGAGGCAATTAACGAAATGCACCCAGCCGCCACCAATCGACGAATGCAGCGATCCCCAAAGTGTAACCATTTTTTTATCGTTTACCTCGATAGATTGTAAAGCTACCGTCTTTTCATCCGATCTGGTTTCGTTGCGTAATCTGTCAACGAAATCGCGGGCAAGCATAACTGGGTAATATACAAAGTTTTCGAGCGATGTGTCGCTACTTGCAGTTGTGGAATGCACAATATCTTCGAGGTTAATGGTATAGCTCGAGTCGTTAAATAGCTGAAGTTGAATTCGATAATCGACTCCCCATTGCATATTCTTAATAAACGAATTGCCAGTATTAAGCTGAGAAAATGCAGTAAATGATGCTGTTGTAGCGAAGATAAAAGCAGCGAATCGTTTCATGTGTATGTATTGTTTATCTTATGGTTATTCTAATAATACTTTTATAAATCGCTTCCATGTTTGATAGCCTTTTTGCGAATATATTATATGCCATTTTTTTGAATTGTAAAACTAAGGTAAGAAATTGCAAGTAAAGCCTAATTGTTTTGAAAGTTATCAACACTTTTTGTAAACAAAGCGTAAACGGTTGAAAAATTATAAAATTGGCGATGGCTATTTTTTATTGATTACTTGTGTCTTACGACTAATTACTTACGACTTTTATGTATCATAACTTTTAGGATTTACGCGATGTGCATACGAATATTCACTATTTTTAACAAAAAATATAGACCATGGCAAAACCAAAGAATATTTCGGGAGTAGTTTATTCTACAAATCCTGATTTTCAATATAATGAAACCGTGAACGCCGCTTCCTTTACTTTACCGCCACAGCAGCAGAATTTACGCGTAATGCTCGACAAGAAAAATCGCGGAGGTAAAATGGTTACGCTTGTTGCCGGTTTTACGGGAACGGATAGCAACTTGGACACACTTGCAAAAACGTTAAAATCGAAATGCGGTGTTGGTGGCACTGCCAAGGATGGCGAGATATTAATTCAGGGCGATTTTCGCGATAAAATACTGCAATTGCTTGTTGCAATGGGTTATAAGGCCAAAAAGGCAGGCGGTTGATAGATTTGAACTACATACTTAAATCGATTTATTTTGAACCAGTTACCGCGTTTAATTTTTCCGCATAAACCTCAACCCCATTTATGTTAAATACAGTAATTGAGCATTATGAAATACTTTTTTTAAAATCGACATTTATCAATCCGTTTGTTGGGTTAGGATAAACTGCGATATCCGAATTCTGTGAGATATCTTCTGCCGAAGTTATGATTGGTGTCCAATCGAGAGTAATGCTGGTAAAATTGGAGGTGTTGGCAGGTGCAGAAGTAAATGAATTAGCGCCTTTTGTAAACGAGTATGATGTTGATTTTTTCTCTGTTTCCGTATTGTTGCCCCAAGCCAATTCAACCCAAACTTTATACGCGCCATCTGCTACCAAATTTCCAGCAACATTGGTTCCATTCCAAATGATGGTTCTTTTACTGTGCAAAGGTGCAGTAGCCCCTGTTGTTGCATCTACTGTATTCGATTGCGATTTTCCAGCCCACACAGGGAGTAAATAGATTTGGTCTTTTGCGTTTATTAATTTTGTCTTAACCCATTTGGCTGATGAGTCTTCAATCCAAATGGCAATAATATGTTTAGGAGAAAAGCCTCCCGAGAAAGCGGTTGTAAATGAAAACGTTAGAGTGCCAGCAGTTTGTGCAAACATATTACCTACAAATGCTAACGCAATAATAAAAATTCCTGCAAACGAAAGTTTTAAAGTGCTGTTTTTCATATAATTATAGTTATTATGTGAATTAAGAGTTGAAAATTAGGAAAATATAAGCTGCGGCTAACCTCCCAAAGGCATATACCATAAGGCCTTTAGTAGAACGCACCTTTGACGCTCTTTGAATATCTATTTTTTCAATAAGCCAGTTAAATAATCCTTCAATGGGTTGCCTTACCCGGGAAACTGCAACGGAAAATAAGTCATCTGCGGCTTTGTTCTGCATCCTAATGTTTTCCGGTTGATTTTTAATACCCTTCACCGGTGTGAGCATTAATGAGTTTATGCTGGTTTGAGCCTCTCTAAAATAATCGTTGTTGGTATAAATTTTATCCCCATAAAAAGTTCGATTTGGTATATTTCCCCAAGCCTGCTTGAACAAGGTAAGATCATTCTCAGAGGCTGGTGTAAACTGAAACTGTTCAGGATAAGGTAATTGACTTAAACGTCTAAAACCCAAAGCATGAAGTTTGAGGCCATAATAATAGATGCCTTTGGTTGAGCAGAAGCCCTTATCAGTGATTTCCATGGCTACTTTCCCTGCACGTTTGCCAGAGCAGGTAATAATGGGCATTGAATCTAGTAAGCTTTCATCAGTTTGACAATCGGATGGCTGGCAGGATTCAATAATATTGGCCGCTAGCAGTTTAAATGCTTCTCCTAAACGATTAAGCCTTGTGTTAAAAGCCACGTAAGAAGGTAATAAGGGAAACCACGAACGCAGATGGTCACTTGCATATTCATGGATTTGATTAATTTTAAAACGTTTTTCAATGCTCATAACATAAAGATATAGTGTCATAATCTCTTAATCAGTAAACACAGGCTGAGTATTGTTACTGAAGCGCTGACAGGAGTGTTTGAGTTCTATTTCATATATATCGCAGATATATAAATAGATAGAGATAAGTTTAAGTTCTTTAACCTTAGGGATCATACGAAAAGACATAGTTGGTAACTTGTCTTAAAATACTGATCTTTAAGGCTATATAAAAATATTTAGGCGATAAGTTATTAACAATCAACTGTTTATATTGTTAATAACTTATCAATTTCAACCCTTAATTCGCATTTATTATAAATGTTTAACTGTGAATCAAATATAACTTTAATTATTAGATGTTTGCTGGGGCTCGTCAAAAATTACAAAAATTTGCCTAACACTAGCAGTACTCCAAAAAATATAAGTAGCGATACTGACGATAAGGTAAAGATAAACTGTGCGTTATGAGTCATTCGGTAACGTGCTGTAAACGATTCGAGCAAGCCAACCGATATAGCGAACAACATCTGTATTCCAAAAAACATTGGAATTGTAACGTACCAATGCAAATTGCCCACAAATAGGTTTGCAATTAGCGCACCGTACATAGCAAACTTTAAGTTAGTTGTGTGAAGTATTAAGCCTAAATCGAAACCACTATTGTCGAGTATCATAACTTCGTGTACCATAGTTAGTTCCAAATGAGTTTTTGGGTCGTCAACGGGCATTCGGCTATTTTCTATCATGGCAATCATAACCAAAACAAACGTAGCCATAACACCCAATGCGTAAGATACATAGGAGCCAAAGTGTAGAGAAAAGAAAATATCGTGAAACGACGTATAGCCAGTTAAAAGAGCCAGCGAACCCATCAGCATAAAAAATGCTGGTTCCACAAGCATGGAATATAGGGCTTCGCGGCTAGCGCCCATTCCTTCGAAGCTGCTACCAGTATCGAGAGCCGAAATAATGCTAAAAAACTTACCTAAAGCCAGCACATAAGCAAAAAACACAAAGTCGCCATCGAACGATATAAAACCGTGGTATTGCCCAAAGGGTATTACCAAAATTGCCATAAGCACCGATGCAAACTGCACGCTTGGTGCTATTTGAAAAATAAAACTGGTTGTTTCGCTGTAAACTGCACCCTTCTTCAACAACCTTATAATGTCGTTAATAGGCTGAAAAATACCTGGGCCTTTCCGCCCCGACGTAAGACTTTTGGTTCGGATAACGATTCCAGTAAAAAACAAACTCGATACAACGATTAAGGCGAAGCTAATCATAACACTAAACAATTTGAAAATGAATTAAATAGCATATCTAGTTGACCATAAATGTGGGGCAACCGAACAATTCAACGGATTTCAAAACTGAATTGTAAGCCACATTAAATGAAATTAAACACTGTTCCAAGAAATGTTATAACTATAAAAATTAAGCCATACAATATGTACATCTGAATTTTGCCATTCTGCATAAACTGAAAATAATTCATGCCAAAGACCATTCGGTTGGCTACTTTGTTAATGGTAGTGGTAAAGTTATCAATGTAATACGACGAATAATGTCGGTCGCGCGGAAATATTTCGGCCGAGGTTATTTCGGGGTAGTTTTTTCGTTCAGTAATCGCCAAGCCAACAAGTTTTGCAAGCGATTTCGAAAACGACTTCCCTGTGTATTGCATCGAAGCTTTTGGTGCCGAATATGCGCAACCCCAAGTAACATTGTAACTTGCCGAGTGTTTGCTAGCAAAACCGCTTCGAACTATATAAACCGTTATTATAAGCAAAAAAAACAGAAGCGAATACATCCCTATTAGCGATAAAGAACTCACAAATGAAGGTAGTTGATTGCTAGCTAGATTGTTATCTATTGCGAATACTGAAAAAACTGATTTCTCTGCTATGGCAAAATAGAACTGAGGAAAAATTCCAATCGACAGCATTACTGCAATTATTAGATATTTAGGCAATAGCATAATGAGTGAAACTTCTTGCGGTTGGTGTATTAAGGTAGAACGAGGCTTGCCAAGAAATATAGTTCCAAAACTTTTGGTAAAAGCCAAAAGCGAAAGACCGCCTATAATTGCCAGCGAGGCCAATGAAATTATCATTAATGTAATGAACGAAAAATTAGTCGATTTAACTCCTTCGAGGAAACCACGATATAAAATAAACTCCGATATAAAACCATTAAACGGTGGAAGACCGCCAATGGCAATAGCGCCCAAAAGGAATACCCATGCGGTTTGTGGCATTTGTTTAATTAATCCGCCAAGCTTTTCCATGTTTTTAGTATGCGTTTGCTGAAAAACCGATCCGGCCGCAAAAAATAATAGCGACTTAAATAATGAGTGGTTAAGTGAATGCAGCAACGCGCCACCAAAGCCCGCAACCACCAGAAAGACATTGTCATTGCCCAAGCCCATTAGTCCCAAACCGATGCCCATGCCTATAATGCCAATATTTTCGATTGTGCAGTAGGCCAGCATTTTCTTGTAATTTCGCTGAACCGCCGCATTGAAAATCCCTAACAATCCACTTAATAGCGAAATGCCAAGAACAACTTCGCCAATAATTATGTAATCGTGCCTAACAAAAGTAACGATTCTAAAAATCCCATAAATTCCCAGCTTTACAATTACGCCCGACATTACGCCCGAGACATGCGATGGCGCTGCTGGATGTGCCTGTGGCAGCCATGTGTGAAACGGAATAAACCCAGCTTTTATGCCAAAACCTATAAAGAATAGGGCGAACAGCCCAATATTCGAATGCGAGTTAAAGAATGTTCCAATAGCCCTAAAATCGAACGACCCAACCGAAACGTACACACATATAAACGCTATGCTCAAAAACACAACACCTATATGCATCTGAACTAAATAGTTAATGCCAGCTTTTAAAGTGTTTTTCTTTTCATAATCGAAAATTACAAGTAGCAGCGACGAAAACGACATCAGCTCCCAAGCTATAAGAAATAACATGCTGTGTTGCAACATACAAACCCATATCATCGATAAATGAAAAACTGGGTAAAGTGCCCAATGAAGCGAAAAGTTCGATTTCTGATTGCTATATGGTTTTGTGTAACCAATGCCATAAATAGCGCCGTTTATACATGTAAAGTTTATAATTAGTATGAACCACGACGAAAGTGCATCGATACGAATTGGAATAGCTCCGAAAAATGCCGAACCATCTATGCTTAAATCAATTACATTGCCACCTAAAACATAAATAGCTGGTATAGTAGTTAATAATGAATTTACAAATACCAATACAGTGCTCCCAATCGATTTGTTTCGGGCAGAAAGTAGTAAAAAACTTAGAAGCCCTATAATGGTTGCGCCTAGCGTTAGCAGTAAAAACCGATAATTTTCCATTGTGTAAATTTGCAAATATCTTTTAAAACTTGCAAAAATACAACTAACAAATCTGATAAATAAGCACTTAAAACTTCATTACGATTTTTAATAATTTATAGCCGCTATCGCTAACCTTTAGTTTTGCGCCGTTGGCTAGAACTACCACATACGATTTTTTTTCATATAACTCTAATTGTTTAATTGTGTCGATATTAACAATATACGACCTGTGAATCCGCAAAAACTTACCCTTGTCGAGGTGTTGTTCGAAGTACCTCATTGTTTGCTGTTTAAGGTATTTGCCCTCGGCGCAATATATCATAACATAATCGTCCTGCGATTCCACGTAAAGTATCTGATCTACTGGTATTACCTTTATCTTGCTGCCTGTTTTTACAACCACACGATCGAGCATTTCAGCCTGCTCCGAAACGTGTGCCGACAGTTTAGTAATTTGCTTGTTTTCAAGTTTGTTTGGTATTGTTGTCGAAACTTTTTTAAGTGCTTGGTTAAACCGCTCTTGCGAATATGGTTTCAATAAATAATCTACCGCATTTTGTTCGAAAGCCTTAATTGCAAACTGGTCGAAGGCGGTAGTGAAAATAATTTGAGGTGTTTCGTCGATTAATTCAAGTAGTTCAAAGCCAGTAAGTTTAGGCATTTGAACGTCAAGAAAAACTAAGTCGGGTTTTAGTTCGTTAATTGCTTTTAAGCCTGCAAAACCATCGGAAAATTCACCCAGAAGCATAATGTCTGTATTATTGCTCAAATAATGTTTAATAAGCTCGCGTGCAGGCTGTTCGTCTTCAATAATTATTGCTCGTATCATGGTAGTTTGGGTAAAATCATTTCTACTTCGAAAATGGAATTACTTTTGTTCGTTTTTATAAGATTATCGCGTTGATAGATAAGACGTAAGCGGTTTGCAATGTTTTTTATGCCCATTCGGTTGCCTTTGCGCGGGGTAGCCTCCAAATCGAAATTATTCGAAATTTTTATTTTAATGCCATCGGTAAATGGCTCGCAGGTAAACGAAATGCTAACTTCGTTGGTCGATTCGTAAACGCCATGTTTCACGGCATTTTCGAAAAGTGGTTGCAAAATCATATTGGGTAGCTCGAAATTTCGGCATGGTTCGCTAATATCTAAGTTGTAAGATAAGCGGTCGCCAAAACGAACTTTTTCGATATCTAAATACAGAATAATATGATCTATTTCTTCTGCCAACGTTATCATTTGCTTTTCCTTATGACCTATAGAATGTCGTAAAAACTCCGACAATTTAATAATCATTTCTTGTGCTTTGGCAGGATTTGTAATTGTAAGCGAACTTATTGAATTTAAGCTGTTAAATAGAAAATGTGGGTTAATTTGCGATTTCAATAAACTTAGTTCAGTTTCTTTTACAATCGACTTTAAATCAGCTTCATTTTCAATTTTTTCTTGTAAGTTTCGGTACGAAATAACCAAATAATAAATAAGTATTATTAAAACGTACAGAAACATACCAATTGTAAGCCTCCAAGGAATGGAAAGACTTAGAAAGTTCATATAATCTGTATTTTCGGCAAACATTTGCCGCAAAAGAAAATATGCCGTAAAATACCATATAATAAGCGTAATAGCAGCAGCTCCGCTATGGTTTAAAACTAAATCGAACCATCGGGGTTTGTTTAAATCGCTATATTTAACTGTGTACCATAAACCTATGGCTATAATGCCGAAAAGCGAGTAAAAAACAATGCTATCGGTGCACGATATAAGATGAGTAAAACCATAAAAGTGATTTAGAACGACTGCATGAACAAAGCCTATTCCTGCCCAAGCCGAAAGGTAATAAGCCAGATACTTTCTTTTGTTAAGAACAGGATGCACCATGGTATGGATGTTATAAGCTGTTTATTTCGCCACCGCCAAAAATTGCAATACCTGTAATGTATAACTCTCGCGAGTTTTCGTCGAACGAAATAGCTGGTCCGCGCCGTTTATCGACAAAGCCGCCAAAAATTGAAACTACCTCAAGGTGTACTTTCCAATTGGCAGGAATAATAAGTTTGGAGCCTCCAAATATGTTTACCACGTCGATCATATTTTTACCTTCGCCAAGCTCGCAATTAAGTAAATCGTATGTAGAACCGCCAAAAATTGAAACTATTGCTCCTCCTCGAAACGATTTTGAGTAAAGTTTCCGTTCGCTTCCGCCAAAAACATTAACCTCGTCGAGATAATCGGATTTAGATGTGTCTGACCTCTTCCAGTCATGTGTATAAGTGCTGGTATCGTCAGCCGCTTTGCTATTTTCGTGCCATTTACCCCAGCAATCTTTGCTCTTCCAGTTGTGCCTAGAATGCAATTCGTTGCAGCCGCGCTTTTTATGAAATAAAATAATTACTCCAATGGAAACCAGTATTATAGGAAGAAAAAGGCGGTCGGTATCGTACGATATATGAAAAACTTCGGGTATCAGAAAAATTGCGCCAACTACTATAAGTATTGCGCCAAATATGCTGTTTCGGCGATACGAAACGTTTAAAATGCCAATTGCTATAATTACCATTTGCCACGAAAAAATTATGTTGCTCAGCGAAAAGCCCAGCCAGCCTGTATTATCGAGCAAAACCAACGCGCCAATAACAATAAAAAGTGCTCCGAGAAGCAATCTTCTGTCCATATAATTCGATTTATGCGGTTCCATATATTTTTGCGTGTAATTTAGCACAAATGTATGGTTTGTTGATAACCAGATGTATGAAAAATCGGCGAAACAACAATTTTTGTCGGTAAGAATGTTAGCTGTAACGTATGCTACTCATTATAAGCACTCCAACCTTGCGCAACCAAAGGTATTTGCTGCCCAAGCTCGGTAACAAAATTGCAGCCTTCCGATTTGTGTGTAATATGCCCAATAATAGCGATATCGCTGCGCGAAGCAATTATGGTGTATTTGTCGAGCGGAACGGTAAAAAGCAGCTCGTAATCCTCGCCACCATTAAGTGCACATATTAAAGGTTCCATGCCAAATTCGCTAGCTACTTCCTTGGTTTGTTCGTGTATTGGAATACGTTGCTGGTATAGGCTGCAACCAGCGTCCGATTGCTTGCAAATATGCAGTAATTCCGACGATAATCCATCGGAAATGTCAATCATTGAGGTTGGTACAACATCGTTTTTAGCAAAAAAGTCGATAATTTCTTTTCTGGCTTCGGGTTTTAACTGTCGTTGAAGCACATAGTTATAATTATCCAGCCGCGGCTGTCCGCCTTTCGAATCGAAAAATATTTTGTTTTCGCGTTCAAGTACCTGTAAGCCAAGGTATGCCGCACCCAAATCGCCAGTAACGCAAATTAAATCAGTTTCTTTGGCTGTCGATCGATATGTAACCTTCTCCTTATCAGCTTCTCCAATAACTGTAATGGAAATAGCAAAGCCTGTCATCGACGACGAAGTATCGCCACCTACTAAATCCACTTCGTATTCCTCGCAAGCATGGCGTAAACCGCCATAAAACTCGTCGAGTGCTTGAACCGAAAATTTCTGCGAAACTGCAATTGATACCACTAACTGTCGTGGCAACGCATTCATTGCATAAACATCCGAGAAATTGGCTATAGCTGCCTTATAACCAAGATGTTTCATTGGCGTATATACCAAATTAAAATGAATGCCTTCCATAAGCATATCGGTGGTAATTACCTGGCATTTATCTCCGTACTGAAGCACCGCGGCATCGTCGCCAACGCCCTTAATTGTACTTTTATGATAATGTGGTATATTGGCTGTTAATCGCTCAATAAGAGCAAATTCGCCCAGTTCGCTAAGTGCAGTAATCTCTTTAATCGGTTCGCTCATTCTTTGTTTGTTTTTCGGCTGCGAAAGTACAAATTTTTATACAAAATTTTCGTCGTAGGTAATTTTGGCTAATATCCAGTAAATCATTACTACCGACAACATGGCTATTACCGAAAATATTGATGGAACATTACATGTGCTAACATATAAAACGAATAAGCTAACTCGTTTGATTATCAATGCATAAGAACCAGATAGTACAAATACTAATATACCAAGCGTGTAGGCAACATATAATATCCATGTGTGTCGGTGTGTTAATGGCAACTTTTTCAGCACATTATCGGAAAAACCATTGTTGGGTATTTCGGTTTTGTGTTTTGCAAGTAATTCGTGCAATGTGTTGTCAAAATGGTCGTTCATAGCCCGAGTTTTTAAAATGAATAGCTGACTTTTCCTTACCTCTTAGTATATAAGTCTTTACGGTGCCCAATGGACAGTCCATAACAATTGCAATTTTTTCGTGTGGCAAATCCTCCATATAATTCAAAAGTATAGCAGTTTTCTCTTAGTTGCGCAAAATATTTAACGAATTATAAACATCGATATTCTGGTGTACCGAATCGGAAATTTGGTATTGTGGTTGAAATTCAATCGTTTCCATCATGTCAACCGAAGTTTCGCGGTTTGTTTTTTTTAAGAAATCGTAAAATACATTGTACGCAATTCGGTACAGCCAGGTTGAAAACCCCGCCGTACCTTTAAAGCTTCGGATATGCATATATGCCTTAACGAATGTGTCTTGCGCTAAATCGTTGCTCAGTTCGGTCTGCCTGTTGGTTAAGCTGCCTGTTGGTTAAGTGCATAAAAAACCGTCGGATAGCACTTTGATATTTTAAAACCAACTTATCGAACGATCGCCTATCGTTAAATAGAGCAACTTGCGTTACAAGCAGAACATCAGTAGGTTGGCTCATTATTCTGCTTTTGTTTCTTTTCAATGTTATGTAAAATTACATAAGCAATACCTATAAATAATGGAATAAAACCCGCAGCCCATAGACCATTGAACATGAAAGTTCCGAAAAAGAAAATTACACCAAAACCCAAAGCTATTAATATCAATCCTTTGCTGAGATTCGATTCCTCTTTTTTCTCGTTTGTAAGAAATTCCTATGTTATTTCCTTTTCTAGCTCGGCATATTTTAATATTACTTCGTTTCTATTGCTTTGCTTTTTAAATAAAAAAAATACAATGATTAACAACATTGCAACACCAGTTAATAAGCCTGCTATGGGTATAATATAAGCACTTCGTTATTCCAAGGCTGAGAATTAATCCCAACATTATGTGCTTCAATTTTTGCACGCTCTAATTCGAAAATTTGGTCGGCATTTAACTTCGAATAGGCTGAAATTGAGTCGATAGAAACTTTTTTAACCGAATCGGTTGGTTGTTGAGCATTGGCATTTAATAAGCCAAATAATAGTAACGCTGTGTAAATCAGTAATTTTCTCATAATACATTTTTTATAGTTAAACATCTAATGCATTAGACTGGTTGAAGATTGGTTTTAGATTCAAAAAATATGAAAAAGCGCAACTATTGGTGTTCATTAATTCTATAAATTCAGAACTCCTGACCTCTCGCAGTTTATGTTGCAGTAGTTTTGAAAATAATCCGCAGGTTTGTACTTGGATATGTTGTTTCGGATTGTGTCAATAATATTGCCAGTTGATTGGCTGCCTCATTATAATGCGGAGTTG
>JANYAP010000168.1 GCA_025361285.1 Bacteroidales bacterium
CCTCGGCAAGGAATTTTTTTCTGCCTCGAAGATTCATCATTTGGTAGGTTCTTGAAGTAAATCGATAAAATTCATAGCGTTATGTTCCAGTGTATGAACCACTTTCTCAATCATCACATTCAACCAATGGTAGGCAATAAAGGCAACAATACCAACCATTAAGCCAGCAGCACTAGTTATCATTTTCTCGTATAAACCACCGGCTATCAGACCTATACTTATATTGTCGGCAAGCGAAATGTTATAGAAAATTTTAATTACCCCAGCAATGGTACCAATAAACCCGAACATAGGCGCTATGCCAGCTATAACTCCCAGAATAACAAGGTTTTTCTCGAGTTTATAAATTTCGAATTTGCCAACAATCTCTATCGATTCTTCTATTTCTTTCAGTGGACGGCCAATGCGTTTTATACCTTTCTCAATCATTCGGGCAACAGGCATATTGGTTGATTGACAAAGGTTAAGAGCCGATTCCACCTTAGTTTGATGAATGTAATCGCGTATTTTATTCATAAAGTCGGAGTCGGTACGAGCAGCCATTTTTATATAAAAAAACCGTTCGAAAAAAATATAAACCGCTGCAACAAACAGAATACCAATTGGTATCATTATCCATCCACCTTTCATCACCAAATCGAGCAAAGTCATCGAGCTTTCTTTGGCGGCATTAGCCACACCTGCGTTTGCAAGCGTGTCCACAGCTGTACCAGCAATATTTACCTGTAAAAGAGACACTAAAATATTCATTGTATCGAAATTATAGTTAATATGATATATTAGTAAACGAAATTATTCATTAAAAAGTATTTACGCAAAGTTATTATAAAATTGTAAACTAAGCGAACTTTTTAACTATTTACCAATCACTACTATCCTCATATTTCTAGTTAATTTTTTTATCACTGTTAATTTCTCTCTTTATTACGGAATTTAACACCGCCTCAACTTTTGATTAACGATTAACAAAATTTTGCCTTATTAATGCCGATTTTATTATCTTTATACAGTTTTTTCAAAAAAACCCGATGAGCAATTAAATATTTGAAACACAGGCTCGTATTGATACATAAAGTAATATTTTATAAAGCAGATTACAATAAAAATAAAGAAAGTAAAAAAAAATAATGGACAATTTGAACGAAGAAGTTAATGTTAACAATACCAAAGCAGTAGGTAACTCAAACGAGTATTCGGCCGATAGCATTCAGGTTTTGGAAGGTTTGGAAGCAGTTCGCAAACGACCCGCAATGTATATAGGCGATACAAACATTAAAGGTTTGCATCACCTTGTTTATGAGGTTGTTGATAATTCGATTGACGAGGCTCTGGCTGGGCACTGTAAAGTAATCGACGCTTTTATTAACGAAGACGGCTCAATTACCGTTTCCGACGATGGTAGAGGTATTCCAGTCGATTATCACGAAAAGGAGAAAAAATCGGCACTCGAAGTGGTTTTAACGGTTCTTCACGCAGGTGGAAAATTCGACAAAGATTCCTACAAAGTTTCGGGTGGTTTGCATGGTGTGGGCGTATCGTGCGTTAATGCACTATCGAGCTACCTGAAAGCCGAGGTTTATAGAAACGGCAAAAAGTATCAGCAGGAATTTTCGATTGGCAAACCCCTTGGCAATGTTACCGTTGTTGGCGACACCGACCGCACTGGCACAACCATTACTTTTAAGCCCGATGCATCTATTTTCACTACGGTTGAATACAATTTCGAGATTCTCGAATCGCGCCTTCGCGAACTTGCTTACTTGAACAAAAAAATTCGCTTAACACTTACCGATAAACGCGAGAAGGACGAAAACGACAATTTCCGCTTTGCCGAGTTTTATTCCGAAGAAGGCTTAAAAGAGTTCGTTGCATTCCTCGATGAAAACCGCGAAAAAATTACCGAAAACATTATTAATGTAGAAGCCGAAAAAGCTGGTGTTCCGGTTGAAATTGCCCTACAATACAACAATTCGTACAGCGAAAATGTACACTCGTACGTTAACAATATCAATACCATAGAAGGTGGAACCCACTTGTCGGGTTTTCGCCGCGGATTAACACGTACACTTAAAGCTTATGCCGAAAAATCGGGAATGCTAGCAAAATTGAAATTCGAAATCAGCGGCGACGACTTCCGCGAGGGGCTTACAGCGGTTATATCGGTAAAAGTACAGGAACCACAATTCGAAGGGCAAACTAAAACCAAACTTGGCAACAACGATGTTATGGGCGCTGTTGACCAGGCTGTTAGTGAAGCACTTGGCAATTATCTCGAAGAAAACCCACGCGATGCCCGTATTATTGTGCAAAAAGTAATTTTAGCTGCCACAGCTCGTTTAGCAGCGCGTAAAGCTCGCGAGTTGGTGCAACGTAAATCGGTTCTTTCGGGGTCGGGCTTACCGGGCAAACTAGCCGACTGCGCCGAACGCGATGCCTCACTCTGCGAAATATACCTCGTTGAGGGCGATTCGGCCGGTGGAACAGCAAAACAAGGTCGCGACCGTAAGTTTCAGGCTATTATGCCACTTCGTGGTAAAATACTGAACGTGGAAAAAGCCATGAACCATAAAATTTTCGAAAACGAAGAAATAAAAAACATCTTTCAAGCCCTAGGTGTATCGATAGGAACGATAGACGATAGCATGGCCTTGAACCTCGAAAAGCTTCGTTATCATAAAGTTATAATAATGACCGATGCCGACATCGACGGTAGCCACATTACAACGCTTATAATGACATTCTTTTTTCGCCACATGCAGGATTTAATTGCTAACGGGCACCTTTACGTTGCAACTCCGCCGCTATACCTTATAAAAAGAGGGCAGCAGGAACGCTATTGCTGGACCGAGGACGACCGTCAGCGCGCCGTGGAAGATCTCGGAAAGGGAAAAGAAGGGTCGGTTCATATTCAGCGTTATAAAGGTTTGGGAGAAATGAACGCCGAGCAATTATGGGAAACAACCATGAATCCTGAAAAACGCACACTTCGCCAAATAACCATCGATAGTGCTGCCGAGGCCGACCGTATTTTTTCGATGCTTATGGGGGACGACGTTCCGCCACGACGCGAATTCATTGAGAAACATGCAAAATATGCAAAAATTGATGTGTAATACTTTAAGCCCTGTAATTAGGGCTTTTTTTATGTAACAGCACATTGGTAATTCAATAAAACCAATTTAAACATGAAACTAATTTTTCTTATTCTAGTTGCTACTTCGCTGCAAATATCTGCAATTTGTCAAGTGTTTACCGACCAAAAGCCAATTAAAACACTCAAAAAACACGATGCAGGAGTAATGTCGTTAGCGTTTCAGCCCGATGGCAAAGTGCTGGCAAGTGGTTCCGACGACAAAACGTGTGTGCTTTGGAATTTTCCAGAAGGAACAATTATGAATACTATTTCGGGAAACACCCATAGTGTGCAAGCCATTGTTTATGCGGCAAATGGAACATATTTATGCACAGGTACTAACAAAGTCATAAAAATATACAAGCCTAATGGCGAATATGCCGACACTTATGGTGGTCCTGCAACTTATATTTGGAGTTTAGCCTATAACTCAATAACAAACAAGATAGTAGCTGGGTCGTACGAAAAAAATATTCGAATGATAGATTTCGTTAATGGCAAATTGTCGTTTTCGTTTATTGGCCACTCAAAGAACGCTTTAGCCGTTGCTATAAGCCCCAACGGTAAGCTAATGGCAAGCGGATCGCTCGACCAAACTGTAAAAATATGGGATTTAGACTCGAAAAGTGCTATACATACTTGCACTGGTCATGGCGGCAATATTTATGCGGTGCAATTTACCGCCGATTCGAAAAAGGCAATTAGTGCCTCGAACGATAATTCCATACGCATTTGGGATGTTGAAACTGGCGAAGCCGTTATGAGTTTAAATGCACACACAAAGGGCGTAAGAAGCTTGGCTGTAGGCCCCGATGGGAATTACCTTGTTAGTGGATCGTACGACAACACCATAAAATTGTGGGAATTATCGACTGGAGAATGTATTTACACATTTAATGGCCATTCAGACGCTGTAAATACCTTGGCTTTTCACCCGAACGGTAAAATATTTGCCAGCGGATCGACCGACAAAACAATAATGATTTGGGAACTAAAGCCCGAGATTTTTGTAGAACAGTATTATTCAAAGGAGTATGAAAGCGAAATAGCGCAATCGGAGTTATTTACCCCAAAAGGAAAGGATGAAGCCAAAGCAGAGTATAAAGCGCGACAAGAAAAAGCCGAAGCACTTAGGCAAGAAATTATTAAAAAGTATTACGATATGTATGTAGCTGATATAAAGGGTAAAGCTAAACCGAATAAGCCCGAATAAGGGAAATTATTGAAGTATTAACCAATATAAATTTCAATACACTAAAAATACCAGAAACTTTCCGCCAGTAAATTCCAAATTAAAACTAGTACTAAGTGCTTCATTAAGTGTACCTTGCCACCACGAAAGTAAAGGCTTGTTCACTAAAGGATATTTCAAATTTATAAGCGTTAACGGAACATTTGGTGTTAACGAAAAAATTGAAACTTGCTGACCTGCAAACGATTGAATGTTGCGCGATTCCGAAACTGAAATAAAATAACCAGTATCGGTAAACATTTCAATTTCCAATTTATCGGTATATGAGGCTAATAACGAAATATTTCCAAGTGTATGATCCTCCCTAAGGCCAGTTGCTCCAAGTATATACGCCTTTGTTACCCCATTTTTCTTACAAAAGTCGACTGCCTTTGTTAAGTCGTTAGTTTCCTGATTTGCATCGTAAAAAAGACGATCGGCAAACCTAATTCTGTGTGCGGGTAAAAGACTATCCAAATCGCCAACAATTGCAGTCGGCTCTATGCCAGCAGCAACGAGCTTCGTAGTTGCACCATCGCAACAAACAATGCTGCGTTGGCTATTTAACAAAGCCAAAGGTATTTGATGTTCAGGAAATTGACCATCGGCCAATATAATTACTTCATTGGTTAGCATTTGTTTTTAGAAATTATAAGCCATTAGCAAATACAATTAATAGATGATATCGCTGCGGCTATATTTATTAAAGGTTTGCGGTGAGTTTCACTATCAACCTAATAGCTTGTGTGTCTTGAGCCTAAACACATATTCTGCAATGAAACCCACTGATTTTTGTGCATAAAAATTGAATTCAGAAGTAAATACACACTTCCCATTCAACTCTTGGATAGGGATACGAAAGCCGCCAATCCCAGCAAACATATCAATAAATGTAAAGTCAATTTTCTCAGGTGGCGGGAATGGTATATCATAATTTAACGGCAAAACCAGTTGAATTTCAGGCTCAAAAACACAATTAAATTGTTCATTCAGCTCCGTATAGTATTTAATCGCAGGTTCTTTAAAGTGTTGGGAAACTCCATTCTTATGATTCTAAAATAATGGGTAAGAAAGGCAAGGTTATTCTTATCACCTCGCTCAATTTCAAGTTTAAAATTTTCCTTTACTGCTGAGTAGTTCACCATTGTCTAAGGTTTTTACCAAAATTACTCAAAATGCCCCTGAATTTATTTTAAAGTTATTGAATTTATCAACAATTACTAAAATGCTGATTAAGTGCGGTTTTACGCTTTGCACTTATCAATAGAAATATTGCCGCTTCCAATATACTCATTATTAGTACTTTTAATCATTTTCTGACAAAAAGAAAAACAATTCCTGGGAATACGTACGGAAACCCATAAACAATCATCATTCTATAATCGGGTGCAGCACCTTGAAAGAAAATGGCTACAATAAGAGCAATACCGCCAATAAGCATAAAGCTGCCACCCAAAACTTTTTTAAAAAACGAGGTAATGCAACCTGCTATTGCAAGTATTAATCCAGGCAAAACCACCAGCAAGTCGCTCTCTCTGCCAGCTAATATATTGGAAAAACCATCGACCACCACAAAAAATAAAAAAAATAAGCTCGCAAGGCAGGCAATTGTCCATGCGAACCAATAAAAAAAACCATTAAAATTATCTTTATATACAGTCATATTTAAATAGTTACGATAATAAGTAATATGTATTACTAAGAATCAAATTATGTACGAAAAAAAGAATAATAATCCCCTAATTCCTAAACCTATAAAAATGAGTATTATAGCAAAAATTACTATTTTGTAATATTTTATTCTTCTATAGCCTATAGCCAACATAACCAATAGTTTAACAATAGCAACTATTAATTCGCGATAATATAAGTTTGAGATTGGAAAAATATAAACTGGGAAAACAGCAATATTTGCAGCCAGCACCATAAGAACCAATAAATGCGACCACCCGAATAAACGCGAAATTATTAAAGCAATAAACATCTCGCAAGCTGCATTTATAATAAGAACTAAACCATTGAGTGAATTTCGGAGCTTAAAATTGTCGTCAACAGGCTTATGCTTAACACTTAAACTACTATCGAGTACAGATACTTCCCATTTTTTAATTTGGTCGTCGTAATGAAACGTGTTACTAATGCGTGCATAATCGGAAAAAACGAAACGAAGTTTCATATACACAGGATAACTCCATTCCCTATTAAAAAAAACAGTATCCTCATTAAAATGTATTTTCGAATAATCGTAATATATCGAATCGCTCCGAACCATTAACGGCGAAGCCGAAAAGTAAATAAATACCTTTTTAAGTTCAATAGCCTTGTGAGTCTCGCGAAGTAAAATTAGTTGACAATTATTGCCTTTATTATCAAAGCTTTGTGAAAATGCTTCGAATTGCGTAATAAAAAATATAGCTATAAAAATAATGAGCTTTAACCTAATTGCTTGGCAAAAATTTACTGCGGCGTTGAAAAATATATTCATGGAAATGAACATTCAGATATTTGCTACGTATAAATTAATAAAAATCAGAAGTATATATAAAAATTTAATTAAATTAGCTTAATTTTTGGTTATTGATATTTTACATTAAATTTTAATTATTTAAAATCAAGTACTTATGAACATGTCGCCTAGGTATATATTAGTCCCACTCGATTTTACACCCTCTTCAGATTATGCATTACAGCACGCCATAAAAATTGCAAAGGTAATGAATTTAAGTATATCGTTACTGCATATAATTAGCACTCAAAAGGAAGAAGCTGCTTCGGTGGCCCGATTAAACGAAATAAGCGAAGCCACTCAGCGAAACCACGAAATAAATGTGTCGAAAATTATTATGATTGGCAATATATACACTACAATTAGCGATTTAGCCTCGCAAGCCGATTGCGCTTTAGTAGTTATGAAAACCGACGGCATAACAGGATCGCAAAAATATACTGGAAGCAGGGCAATGAAAATCATTACAGGCTCTAAATCGCCTTTTATTGTAGTTCAGCAACCTCCTTTGAAAGACATATTTGTTGACATTGTATATCCTATAGACTATCGTGTTGAAAACAAGGAGATTCTGAGTTACATTTTAAATTACAGTAAATTTTACGATTTCAAATTGCACCTTATTAAAATACATACCACCGACCGCATATTCTTAAAGAACGTAACAAACAATTTGAATTATGCTAAAAGCATGCTCGAAAGTAAAGGTCTTAATTATCAAATACATATAGGTATAGGGAAACTCGATTATGCATCCGAAATAAACGAATATGCTAACTCGGTAAATGCCGATCTCATTATCACCCAGTTACAGCGAAATCTCACTTTAAGCAAATTTATTTTCGGGGTTAAGGAGCAAAAAATTCTTGTAAACCCATACAAAATACCTGTTATGTGCGTTAATCCTAAAGATATGTGGGTGTTTGCAGGCTTTCGATAAAATAATTTATAAATAAATTTAGGTTTTACATTTACTTATAAAACCAGTACATTAGAGGCGCAAAAAAACCTCTATGAAATTTTCGAAAATAGTTATTTTTGGTGCAGGAAATTTAGCATTTCATTTGGCTGAAGCCTTACACCTATCGGGCTACCGTATTGCTCAGATATACAGCCGCACCCAAGAAAATGCCATAACATTAGCTAATAAGGTTAATGCACAACCAATTACCAACATTAACGACTTTGACCCTACTGCAAGTATATTAATATTTGCACTCACCGACAGCGTTTTACCCGACATTGTAAATAAGATTGAGTTTTCGGGTCAGTTGGCGTTACACACTTCGGGTAGTTTACCTATCGATATTTTTAAAGGGAAGGCCGAGCATTACGGCGTTTTGTACCCGTTGCAAACGTTTTCGAAATTCCGTAAGGTTAATTTCTACGAAGTTCCACTCCTAATAGAAGCCGGAAATCCCAAGGATTTGGCTAATCTTCAAATGTTTGCATCGTCGTTATGCGCACGCACTTTACATACCGCGTCTTCGCAACGTAGGAAAATACATTTGTCGGCAATGTTCGCTTCTAATTTCGTAAACCACATGTATTCTATAGGCGAAATACTAGCCAAGAAAGCTGGCTTTTCTTTCGATATTTTGAAGCCAATGATACTTGAAACAGCTCTTAAAGCTATAGAATCGAGCAATCCGGTTGCGTCTCAAACAGGCCCTGCTGTTCGCTGCAATACCGAAATATTAGCTAATCATTCCGCACTACTTTCCGATACGCCATCCATGCAAAAAATATACAACTCTGTTTCCAATAGTATTGGCGAAATGTATCATAATAAAACACTTATATAATCTATATGCCAAGTAATTACAAACAATTATTAAACAACGTTAAGGCGTTCGTTTTTGACGTCGATGGTATTTTCTCAAACAATGTATTATTGCATTCATCGGGCGAAATGCTGCGTTCAATGAATATTAAAGACGGATTTGCGGTACAATATGCCGTTAAAATGGGTTATTCCATTGCTATAATTACTGGTGGCAACTCCGACTCGGTTCGTATACGGTTCGAAAACCTAGGTATAAAGGATATATACATGAAGTCGTCAAATAAAATAATTGATTTCGAGCACTTTCTTGCAAAAAATAATTTAAAACCCAACGAAATACTTTATATGGGCGACGATTTGCCCGATTACCCGATTATGCAAAAGGTTGGTGTTCCAGCATGCCCCGCCGATGCAGTTGAGGAAATACAATCAATTTCGCTGTACATTTCGCACAAAACTGGTGGTGAAGGCTGTGTACGCGATGTAATTGAACAAACTTTGCGTGTACAAGATAAATGGATGCATCCCGAATCGTTTATTTGGTAAATTACTAAAAATGAAAAACTTACTTCGTCTTATTCGCTTTCCCAATTTAATTATCATTGCAACCACAATGGTATTAATAAGATATGCAATTATTCAGCCTATTTTTATTCAATACAGTATAGGTTTGGAGTTTCCGATACTTCATTTTATATTTTTGGTTTTAGCGGTAGTACTTATTGCAGCTGGCGGATACATGATTAACGATTATTTCGACGTTAAAATCGATTTAGTAAATAAGCCCGATTCGGTTACTATTAATAATAATTTCAAAAATAAATTTGTTCTTATTGCGTATATCATTCTAAATACCATTGCGTTATCGTTGGCAGGCTATGTTTCCTTGCAGGTTGGCATTATAGCTTTATTTTTCATCTTTCCGGTAACTATTGGAATACTATGGTTTTATTCAACTACCTATAAACAACAGTTTTTAGTTGGCAATATACTTGTATCACTGCTAATTGCGATTGTACCCATTATTGTTGCGCTTTTCGAAATGCCATCAATACACACCAAATACCTCGATTTCCCTGAAGCATACAGCGTTTTACTCAAAGTAATTTTTACATGGTGTGCCGTTTTCGCTATGTTTGCCTTTCTAGTGAACTTAATACGCGAACTGGTTAAGGATACAGAAGATTTTGAAGGCGATAACGTTTTTGGTCGCAACACACTACCTATCGTATGTGGCATAAAAAAAACAAAAGTAGTAGTTAATGTATTAATATTGTTAACAATAACTCTATTAATATACGTTTTTGTTACTTATCTCCGCATAACCAATGCTGGCTTATTCGATTGGGTAACATTTGCATATTTCGGACTACTGCTTATAATTCCGCTATGCATTGTTGCCATATTAGTATTTGTTGCACACGATAAAGCAAAATTCAAATTTGCATCCACACTTATAAAGCTTATAATGATTGCAGGCATTATGTATTCCATTGTTGTTAAGTTTAAACTATCGATAAATTAAACAAAATGGTTCATAATAACTCTGTTACATTACTACTAGCTTCTCAATCGCCTCGCCGTAGAGCATTGCTAAAGGAGATGGGTTATGCCGTTAAAATTGTTAATGCTCCAAATATCGATGAGGTTTTTCCAGAGCATCTTACCGCAGGCGACATACCACTATTTATTGCCGAACAAAAAGCGAAGGCATACGATAACATATTGCTAAACAACGAAATGCTTGTTACCGCCGATACTATTGTTTGGCTAAACAACGAAGTTATAGGCAAACCAATCGATAGAAACGATGCTATTGCAATGTTAACTAAGCTATCTGGTAATGTTCATCAGGTTTTTACTGGTATTTGTTTAACATATCTCGAAAAAACCTATTTATTTTGCGATGAGACAAAAGTATTTTTTCGCCAACTATCTAACAATGAAATTGTTTACTACGTAGATAATTACAAGCCATACGACAAAGCTGGTGCTTATGGCGTTCAGGAATGGATTGGTTTTGTGGGCGTTGAACGTATCGAAGGCTCGTATTTTAACGTTATGGGCTTACCTATACATAGGTTATATGCTGAAATAAAAGGTATTATCGAAATGAGTATGTAGTAATATACCACCGTGCTCTCTACCATCATAAATATCACATAATGAATAAATTAAACCTATATATATTACTAATAGTATTTTCGTTGTCGTCGTTTGCAAAAAGCTTTGCCGACGAAGGTATGTGGATACCAATGCTCTTAGATTCAGTTTGTTACGAGCGTATGAAACAAATGGGCTGCGAACTTACAACCGACGATATATATAGCATAAACCACGCCAGCATTAAGGATGCAGTAGTTTTATTTAATCGTGGCTGCACTGGTGTAATGGTTTCGAACGAAGGCTTATTACTAACCAATTACCACTGCTCCGAATCGATAATACAGAGCCATAATACTTTAGAACACAATTATATGGCTAATGGTTTTTGGGCCATGAATAAAAACCAGGAACTCGTCAATCCTTCACTTTTTGTGTCTTTTTTAGTTAGAATGGTCGACGTTACAAACTTGGTTTTGAAAGATATACCTATACAAATTTCAGAAATTGAAAGAAACGCTCTTTTACAATCTGTACTAGAACGCATTGTAATTGCCGAAACAAAAAAAACTCCAACCCATCGATTTTCTATAAAGTCATTATATAATGGCAATCAGTATTTTATGTACGAATATGAAGTTTTTACCGACGTACGTTTAGTTGGCGCTCCTCCTACGGAAATTGGTAAATTTGGTGGCGAAACCGACAATTGGGCATGGCCTAGACATACTGGCGATTTTAGCCTTTTTCGTGTTTATGCCAATCGAAACAATGAGCCTGCCTTATATTCGCCTGATAATGTACCATATAAACCAAAAAAAGTCCTTCCCATATCCATTAAAGGCGTAAACGAAGGCGATTTTACTATGGTTTACGGCTACCCCGGAAATACGGAACAGTTTATTACTTCTGCCGAACTCGAATTTTTAACCAAATTGAGTTTGCCATCGAAAATTGAGCTTCGCACGCATAGACTAGATATTATGGCAAAAGTTATGGAAGCCGATTCGATAGTGGGTACGCAATATGCAGCCAAATTCGCTTCTACAAGCTCGTTATGGAAAAAATGGCAGGGCGAAATTCGAGGGCTGAAACGTGCCGACGCTATTTCTATAAAAAAACAAAACGAATGGGAATTTGAATTATGGGCAAATAAAACCGACTCGCTGAAATCCAAATACAGCGGGCTAATGAACAGTTATAATCGCGTCTATTCGTCGTACAAAGTGTATAATTTTATAGCCGATTATTTTGGCGAATCGGTTATGTCCATCGAAATGCTCAATCAAGTTGGGCGCTTTGTTAACTTTTCGAGTAATACATCGTGGAACGATACTGCAAAATTGCGTAAAGAAGTAAAAAACTATACAAATGTTGTTAACTCCTTCTTTCGAAACTACTATCAACCACTTGATATAAAAATATTTAGCTCGATGCTAAAGGAGTATTACATAAACGTACCACGCCAATATCATCCTTCAATATTCAAAAAGCTAGAATCGAAGTATAATGGCGATTTCGACCGTTGGGCTGCCGAAGTATATAAAAAGTCGATTTTTTGCGATCGAGTTAAGATAATGAATATGATGGATAAGTATTCATTATCAACACTTAAGAAGCTACAAAGCGACCCAGCCATGGAAATATACCTTAGCTTTTCAAATGTTATTAATGCATCGGTAATTCCACCTTTTCACACGCTTAACAATAAAATTGACAGCCTTTATAGGATATATACCGCTGCGCAAATGGAAATGAATAAAGGTAAATTGCTGTATCCCGAAGCTAATCTTACCTTGCGTATAACTTTTGGTAAAGTTGAAGGTTATAATGCTGCCGATGGAATTAATTACCACTGGTTTACAACTGTAGATGGCATACTTCAGAAAAGCGGTACTGCTATAAGCGACTATCGTTTGTCGCCTAAACTACAAGCCTTTTACGAGAAGAAAGATTTTGGTCGATACGCTTCGCACAACGGAACTTTGCGCGTATGTTTTATAGCATCGAACCACACATCGGGCGGAAACTCTGGAAGCCCTGTAATTAATGGCAAAGGCGAATTAGTAGGTTTAAATTTCGATAGAAACTGGGAAGGAACCATGGGCGATGTTCTTTACGACCCCAAACAGTGCCGCAACATAGCTCTCGACACACGATATATACTCTATATAATAGACAAATACGCTAAAGCTCAATATTTACTCGACGAAATGAAGATTATTTTTTAGTATACCGTTAATTTTTTATACAATACCTTATTTATCACTCGTTTACGCTAAAACTTCGGCATACTGGTAAAAACTAAATTTGAAATCAGTAATATACTCTAGTTCTTTGCCAAAATCTAAACTGTCTTCATCGTCCGTTTCGTAATACCACTCAACTGCACAATCCGTAATACTATGATTATCTTTAACAACCATAAAAAATTTGCTCATTTGATGAGCACTGCTGCTATTCATATAATCGAGCCTAACTGTAATGTTTACCGAACTTAAAGTACACTCCGACACCCAATTAAGAATAGGCTCGTAAAATTTAGCGGTATCTTCAGGAAGTGATTTACCCGAAATACTCAAATCTCCGTTGATACTAAAATCAATTTTAGGAGTGTAGCTAGTGCCAGTAATTTGAAGAGATTCCATTTGTTTCGTTTTTTAGGTAGAACGGGTTTTAATATGAACAGTTCGGTTTATTTTACGAACATACGGAATACTTACATAAAAACCTAAAATAGCAAAGTTGAATAACAACTGAAACGCGTTTTGCCCAAACTACAAAAGCAAGCTGTGTTATTACTGGCGCATATTTATCCCCGAAAGATTTTCCTGTATCATTTCGCGTATAAACCTCAGTACTTTTGGGTTTGTAAAGGAAATATCTTCGAGCATTTTTTTTAATTGTGTAGTATCAAACACAAATTCGCCCTCTTCCGTGGAGTGCTTATAAATAAAGTCGAGTTCGGGGTTCGAAGCCACAATTAAGGAGATTATTCCAGCAATATCGCCAATAGGCTGCCTGTCAACGTGACTGAGTTTCATAGTTACAACTAAACGTGTTCCTACATCGGGTTCTGATTCGATGTGAAAAGAGCCTCCGCATTGCTCAGCCGCCTTCCTTATAAGCGGTAAGCCCATACCAACTTTCCGGTTAGGAGAAGAAGTGAAAAAAGTATCGTTAGGCATATTTAACGATGCCTTATCGATACCATAACCGTTATCGGTAACTTCAATTAAAAGTAAGTCCTCAACACTATTCTCATAGATATGTAAATCAATTCGATTTGCGTTAGTCAAAATCGAATTTTGCATAATATCCATTATATGTAGTGCCAACTCTGTCATTTAAAAACGTATAAGCCTTTTAATCTGTTCCGTATAGTTTAGTTTTTTCGAGATTTTGATAATTATTGGCTCACCCTAAAGATTACCATAACCTAATTAGAACTTTTCGATATAAATTTTCGACGCGTAATGCATTATAATTCAAGAAAAAAGGCATTAATTATTGGAGAACAAGTTATGCCGTTTTATTCTATTTTCCAAACGCAAATTTTGTATCGCTAAAACGCACAAATTCAGTTAAACCATATTACGTATTTAATTGAATATCACACAAATATATGTTTAATTTATCAGTAAATTTATCTATTTATACTAAGTACTAACCAATTATTTAAAAGATTGATTGTCCAAATAGGCTCCCAAAACGCGAAAACCGTTTAACAATACAAATATTCTTATTATATTTGCTTTAATGAATGGTTGATATAAAATTACTAACTTATATGCAGTAAAATGAAAAGGCTTTTTCTTTTGGTACTAATATTTGGGCAAATTGCCCAGTTGTATGGGCAAGCTAATTTTGACGTTAAAGACTGCGAACGAATAGCCAAAAACAAGGTTAAGAAACAGTTACAAATTTCGTACGACTATGTAAATGGCAAACCTAGCACTAAAGGATATACTGGCGCGTCCACAACTTTCGACAAAAACGGTAATATTATTGAAGTATTAAACTATAAGTCCGATGGTACAATTACTTCTGTTTCAATGTATACTTACGATGTTTATAAAAACAAAACATCATATTCGCGGTATAAAGGCAATAAAGAAACGCTAACATACAAACAAACATTAACTTACGATGTTAAAGGCAATAAAACTTCCGAAAAAGGATTTGATGGAGTAAGTACCTTTGCGAACTCCTTTTTATATGACTCTAATAATAAGCTTACCGAAATAAAATACACAACCGATAATTCGCTTACCGAAAAACGTATGTTTAAATATGTTGGCAATACTACCGAAATGACTGTTGTTAGCCCAACAAATACTATTATATCGAAAGAAATAAACAATTTCGATGGTAAAAAGAATATACTCGAAGAAGTTAAATATATACAGGACAATGTAATACAAAAATACAACTACTCATACGACGGTACTGGAAAAAGGATTGAAGAAACAAAACAACGTTTTGGAAATTTCGCCTATAAAAGAAATTTTACTTATGACAAAATGGGTAATATTTTGAAAATAACCGAAGAAAAGCCAAATGTAAAACCTTATGTATCATTCGAATACAAATACGATGCAGCGGGCAATGTAATTGAAGAAAGGTGGGTTAAGGAAAATTTAACTGATTACTCGAAAAAAACACATAAATACGACTCGAAAGGGATAGAGATGGAAAGCGATTGCTACTTTGCATCATACAAATTTTCGGTTTTATACAAGTTTACCTACGAGTTTTTTTAAGTGCATCTCTAAAAATACTCCAAAATATTTTAACTTAAACAACCCCTCTGGCAAACAAACCGAGGGGTTTTAATATTTATATAACTCAATAACCATGAAACAGTACCGTAACGAAACTTTAGCCGTTCGCTTTGGCGATTCGGTAAACCAAAAAGCATTATACAGTCAAGATGTTGTAACTCCAATACATCTTTCAACAACAAATTACTGGAAACAAATCGATCAGCCAGGACCATACGAATATATACGTTCGCAAAACCCAACTCGTAATGCCCTTGAGCAGCAATTGGCGGCTTTGGAGCACGCAAACTATGCTTTTGCTTTTGCTTCGGGGCAAGCAGCCGAAACTGCAGTATTATTGGCGGTTTTAAAAAGTGGTAACCATATTATTGGTTACGATGATTTATATGGTGGAACTAAACGCCTAATTAACAGCGTATTCAATAATTTCGGTATTGAAGCCGATTATGTTGATGTTACAAAAGAAGCTGAGCTAGTAAAACGCATTCGACCGAACACTAAAATAATATGGCTAGAATCGCCAACAAATCCGCTGATGAAACTGGCTGATATTGAGTTTATTTCGAAAATTGCCAAGAAGCACAATATTCTGGTTGTTGTTGATAATACATTTCTTACGCCTTACCTTCAGAACCTCTCGATTTAGGAGCCGATATAGTTGTGCACAGCGGAACTAAATACTTTGGAGGTCATAGTGATGTTCTCAATGGCGCGGTAATGGTTAACGACAAAATGCTTAGCGATAAGATAAGCCATGTACAAAACTCTACTGGAGGTGTTCTTTCTCCTTTCGATTCATATCTGGTTTTGAGAGGGTTAAAAACCCTGCCTATTCGCATGGAAACGCATCAAAGAAACGCACAAAAACTGGCTGAATATCTTGAAAAACATTCCAAAGTTAAAAAAGTTTTTTATCCTGGATTAACCGATCACCCCCAGCATGAATTAGCTAAAAAGCAAGCTAGAGGCTTCGGTGGCATGATTTCGTTCGAAATACAAGGTGGTTTAGATGCCGTTAAAATATTCCTAGGCAGCCTGGAATTGTTTGTGTTGGCCGAAAGTCTTGGTGGAGTGGAATCGCTAATTGAGCACCCAGCATTGATGACACACATATCGTTAACAAAAGAAGAACAGGCATTTGCAGGTATTACCGAGTCGCTAATAAGGGTTTCGGTAGGAATAGAACATATCGACGATTTAATTGACGATATGACACAGGCATTCGATAAAATATAAGACTCTAAATGCAATAGCCCAACTTCTTAAAGAAATTGGGACTATTTGATGAAGGTAACTATTTACTTGTATTTAACTAATTCAGAACACATTTCGTAGTTTTCGGATTGTTGAAAGTGAAAAAATAATTCGTTAAAAAAATCCTTATCGCCAAAATAGGGGTGGCTGGCATCGAAATAAATATCCTTTTCGATTGTAAGCCTAAAATATTCGTCGCGCGAAATGGAATTGTTATGGTTTGAACCCGACTGTACCGCAACATTAACAGGTGTTTCGTCCTCTATAACGTGCTTGTACTTATTACTAAAATTCATTAACGAAACCTGCATGTTTATAAAGTCGTTATTCTCTGCCAATAAGCTTTTGCTAAACTTGTAACATTCATTAAGTGTGTTAGTTCGTTCGTTCGATTGCGCCAAAGTAAGAGTTTCCTTTATTTGGCTTTCGTTGCTTTTAATCGATTCGAGATTCTTAATTACATGCTTACGCATCTGTTCTATAACCAATTGCAATTGCTCTTTCATTTTAACCTCCAGTAGTTTAATTTTAATTCAGCAAATTCAAAAATTGTACCACGAATTATTAGGTAGTAAAAACAATGCAATTTTAGTTACAGATTAAAAAGAAACAAAATAGAGTTATCAACATAAAAATTACCAATTGTGTAAAAAGTGCCTAACAGCAAGCTATTAACCTAACCCAATAGTGTTAATAAAAAAACGGAGAGCAATAAAATCGCTCTCCGCATCAATCAACCATAAACCCAATAAACCTATTAACCTTATTGTTGACTTTTTGTTTTAACAAGTACGCTACAAGTCTCGTAATCTTCGAGATTCTGATAATATTGTATTAATTTCTGGTAAAAACTATCGTGATTATAAAAAGGATGACTTTGATTGAAGTTAAGTTTCCCATTTATTGTTAGCTCAAAGCACTCATTTTCATCTCTATATCTAATAGCCGAACTAACTAGCTCCGATTCAAACACTTCGCGATTACTATATTTATCAATAAAATTGCTCATGGTAAGCTGAACGTTGATAAAGTCGTTATTTTCGGCTAAAAGCACTTTGTTGAGTGCGTATTTTGCTTCCAATTCCATTGTTCGCGCCGAAGAAGGTGCTTGTTTTAGCAAATCGCGAATTTCCTTTTGATTATTTTGAATATCCGTTAAATTGCTCTTTACCTTCTCTTTAAGCTTCTCTATTGCATTAAGCATTGTATTTTTCATATCTAATCCTCCATTGAATACTTTGTAGCAGTATACGGAAGGTTAGATAAAATGTTAGATGTATTTTCGTAATCTACCTAAAAAATATGAAATATTACGAAAGTTATTGATTATAAGCTAAGGCGTTGTAATTTAATAAGTCGTACATTTATATGAACGGAGAAACCCTCTACATTGGCGATCCTTAAAAAGTATGCTGTCATTCCAACCTGCGTCGGAATGACAGCAAATCGTATGACTTATTTTATTACAAAGCCTTAATTAGATTTACATTTGTTTGAAATTTCCCAAATCGTCG
>JANYAP010000186.1 GCA_025361285.1 Bacteroidales bacterium
TGATGGGTATACCGCTCCCCTTCCACTTATTTACCAGAGCAATCATCCTCTGGCGATTTTTAATATTCATGACTAATGCTTTTTTTCAAAAGTAGTCAGACGGAATTAGCCTGGAAATATGGGGTTAGTGGGTTGCATACGTTCATATCATAGTTCAGATATTTTATTCACTAAAAGAGTGAATTATTTTAAATAGATTGTATATTTGCAAAACAATACAATGAATGAAAATTGAATTTGAACATGAGTATTTACGTGAACTTTACGAGGAGGGCAAGGCATCGGGCAAGAAAAACCGTTTCCAACCTCAGGTAATTAAGCAGTACCGAAAAGTAGTTGACCTATTGTATGATGCACCAAATACCGAATATTTATACTTACACAAGAGTCTTCATTACGAGAAAAAGCAAGGTAATCTTGCCGATATTGAAGCTGTATATGTGAATTTGCAATATAGGCTTGAGTTTAGGAGCCGATTAGAAGGCACCGAACCTGATGTAATTACAATTTGTTCATTGCTTGATTTGACAAACCACTACAAAAAATGAAAAAAATGGAAGCAAAACAATACATACCATTTGAAGCAACACACCCCGGGTTTGTTTTAAAGGAAGAGCTACAAGCACGAGGTATAAAGCAAAAGGAATTTGCTTTGGATATAGATATGCAGCCTACTATGCTCAACGAATTGATAAAAGAAAAGAGAGCAGTTACAGCTGAAATTGCTCTTTCCTTTGAAAAAGCTTTGGGCATACCTGCCGATTTTTGGATGCGTTTTCAATCAGGTTATGAATTAGATTGTGCGCGTATAAAAGAACGTAACATCCGTAAAACCCAACAAATTGAAATATGGGGACTAATTAAGCAATACGTTCCTGTTAACATTTTCACTAAACTTGGATTACTAACCAATTCATTAGCCGATAATATTTCGAAAATTTGGGAAGTATATGAGGTTAATTCTATTGATTTGCTTGTTGAGCGTGTGTCGGTTCACAAAAACAAAGAATATTACAAAAAGTCGGGAAAACTTAAAAACGACCAAATTAATATTTTTGCGTGGAGCCGCTTAGCACAATGGCGAGCAAAATCAGAGGTTGTTGGAGATTTTGACATAAAAAATAAAGATGCTATAATCTTAGAATTGAAAGCCTTGTTTTATAGCAACACGAACGTAGTGAGCAAAACAAAAGCTATTTTTAATAAATACGGCATTAAGTTTTTGGTTATCGAAAAATTTAAACAATCGCCAATTGATGGTTATTCGTTCTGGAGCAACAATAATCCTGCTATTGTAGTTACTATGCGTAAAAAACAACTCGATAATTTTGCATTTACCGTAATGCACGAGTTAGGGCATGTTTTTGAACATTTGCAGCCTAATGAAACCGAGGAGTTTCTCGATATTGAATATCCTAACAGCGATATCGGAGAAAAAGAACAAGAAGCAAACCGGTTGGCACGTCAATTTTTTATTGATGATGTAGTTTGGCAAAGGTTTTTTAGTGACAATCCTAAATTCAATTATAGAACTACCGAAAAACAAATGATTCAATTGGCTTCTGGCTTAAAAATTCATCCAAGCGTTGTTTTTGGTAGGTACTGTTTTGAAACCAATCAATTTGCAGTTAAAGCAGGCATTGATAGAACTATAAATTAAAGCCTGAAAAGTAATGACTTGAGAATACTCAGACGATAATTTAATACAACAAACAGCCATTGATTTATTTTTCAATCAATTGGGTTGGGATATGCTATTAGCCTACAACAAAGAAGGCTTTGGCGAATGGCAGAATGTTGGGCAGACTGAACAAAAATTTCGGTTGATAGGTCGTAACTCCACAATACTATATTGGCCACGGCGTTAAACGTGGGCTCCAAGTGTAAAAAGACAACGTGCAGACAGATAAGATATTGACAAAATTAAAACAAGAAACGATTTAGGTTTTAACAATGAAACGACTAATTTATTATGGTGTATCAAAAAATAGAGTAATTACATTCGGCTATGGGCTTCGCCGTTCGAGATTATAAATTTTCCTTTGCGGATTTAAGAATAAACTTCATCTATCGTCGCGCCCTGGGTAAACCTTCAATGCCTCGGAAAGGCACTTTATAGCATTTTTTAAATCGTTAATATTAAGCACGTAGGCTATTCTAACTTCCTTTTTGCCTAAGCCTGGAGTTGAATAAAAGCCCGATGCTGGTGCAACCATAACTGTTTGATTTTTATAACTAAAATCGCTCAAAAGCCATTGGGCAAATTTGTCGGCATCGTCGATTGGTAAATGAGCAATTGCGTAAAAAGCTCCGCTAGGCTTAGGGCATATTACGCCAGGCATAAGGTTCATAGCTTCAATTACATAATCGCGTCGCTTAATGTATTCGTTATAAGTCGATTCGTAATATTCGCGTGGTGCATCTAATGCGGCTATTCCGGCTAACTGGCCCAATACTGGTGGGCAAAGTCGCTGCTGACCAAATTTCAGAGCCGTATCAATTACACTTTTATTCTTCGAAATTAAGGCTCCAACTCTAATGCCGCATGCACTAAAGCGTTTGGATAGAGAATCGATAAGTACCACGTTTTCATCTATTCCTTCCAAATTCATGGCCGAAAAGTGTTGATTGCCATCGTAGCAGAATTCGCGATATACTTCATCGGAAAATAAAAACAGATCGTGTTTTTTAACCATGTCGCGTATAAGCTCTAATTCCTTTTTGGAATACAAATAACCCGTGGGATTGTTAGGGTTACAAATAATAATCGCCTTGGTTTTAGGCGTAATAAGCTTTTCGAATTCCTCAATTGGCGGCAGTGCAAAACCTGATTCGATGCCTGAAGTAACTGGAACAATACGTATGCCCGATGTCATAGCAAAACCATAGTAATTGGCGTAAAATGGCTCAGGCACAATAACTTCCTCGTCGGGATTAAGGCACGACATCATTCCGAAAAGCAATGCCTCCGAACCACCTGCCGTTATTAATATCTGGCTTGGGTTTACCGAAATACCCACACCTTTATAATATTCGGTAAGCTTAATGCGCAATGCTTCATCGCCCGCCGAATGACCATAGTCGATGGTTTTCATACTCAGGTTGCGAATAGCATCGATGGCAACTGGCGGTGTAGGCAAATCGGGATTTCCGATATTAAGGTGATATACCTTAACGCCCTTACTCTTAGCTTCTTCAGCAAACGGCACTAACTTACGAATTGGCGATGCTGGCAGGTTATGTCCCTTTCTTGATACTTGTGGCATAGGATACTTTATAAAAACATAAATCCACTCAAAGATGAAATGTGTAATCAAATAGCTACTTCAAAACAAGGATTAAAATCCTAATAATTACTTCGTTACGCTATATGCGCCACGAGAAATATCTGAGTTATAGCTAAATATATTACAGATTTCATTTTGAGTGGAACTTTTTTAATAATAAAAATGTAGGTTTTAGGCTAGAGGCTGTAGGCTTTAGGAACTTCGATGACTAGCAAAATTACACATGTTATGCAAATTCGAATAAATTTATCAATAATCTATTCTCCAACTGTCTACAGACTACAGTTTGCAGTCTACAGCCTCTGGTCTCCAGTCTCCAGCCTAGGGCTATTTAGCAACTGGTGCAGCCGTAGTAGGTGCTGGCATAGTAAGCTCTGGCGCTACTGGAGCTGCTAAAACGGTTCCTTTAAAGGTTAATACAACGCTTGGCATTTTAGCATTTGAGTTAACGGTAACATTCTTTGTAAAAGCCCCAACCCTTTTGGTGTCGTAGCTAACTTTAATTACCCCTTTACCACCTTTTTTAATAGGCTCTTTAGTCCAATCGACCGATGTACAACCACACGATTTTTGAACATTCGAAACAATCAATGGCTCGTTGCCTTCATTTTTGAAACCAAACTCAAACGCTCCATTACTATCGTAAGCTATTGTGCCAAAATCGTAAACTATCTTATCAAATACAATTATTGGCGCATTTTTATTTTCAGCTGCCTTAACTGCAGGCTCTTGTGCGACAATGTTTGCGGCCGAAAATAAACCTAAACCAAGAAACAATATTATTTTTTTCATAATGTGAATTTTTAAATGAACTACAAATTTAATTTTTTATTGATACAAATTTTTCATTTATCTACAAAACCTTGCTTTTTTCTCAAAGCATCAGCCTTAAAAAAGTATTAAGTAAAAAAAAGTCCTTTTCAGCCACCAAGCACAAAAACACAAAATATCACAAAGTTAATCGATTAATTATCAGTATTTAGCGTATTTTGGAGGTTTGGTGTTTTAGTGGCATTTTTATACTATTGAGTTTATATTGTACAATACTTAGGTGCATTTTTTCAATTTGCTAATAATTAACAAGTTGAAATAGATTGAAACAAGTTGAAATATTTTATATTTCTATGTATTTCAACGTATTACAAATATGTGAAAATTGAAAAATTAGAAGTTTACCGAGGCACATTGAAGCTTCTGCAAACTCATTTCTTATTACAATAAACGTAGCAAACATTTACAAGAAATTTATAATTTTACGACCTTCAACATAAAATAACAAAACAATTGATAATGACCGAAATTCCTTCGAAATACGACCCAAAACTAACCGAAGATAAATGGTATAAATATTGGCTCGAGAATAAATTTTTCCATTCCGAACCCGATAATAGACTGGCTTACACCATTGTAATACCACCGCCTAATGTAACAGGTGTGTTGCATATGGGGCACATGTTAAACAATACAATTCAAGATGTGTTGGTTCGTAGGGCACGGATGCAGGGTAAAAATGCATGCTGGGTGCCAGGTACCGACCATGCTTCCATTGCCACCGAAGCGCGCGTGGTAAATAAACTTGCTGGCGAAGGAATTAAAAAAACCGATTTAACTCGCAATCAATTTTTGGAACACGCCTGGGAATGGACTCACAAACACGGTGGTATTATTCTGGAACAACTTAAAAAGCTTGGAGCATCGTGCGACTGGGATCGCACCTGCTTTACAATGGATCCCGAGCGGTCCGAAAGTGTTATTCAGGTTTTCGCCGATTTATACAATAAAGGCCTTATATACCGTGGTGTACGTATGGTAAACTGGGATCCGCAGGCTCAAACAGCCGTATCCGATGAGGAAGTTAACCATAAAGAAGTTAAGAGTAAGCTATATTATGTTCGTTATAAAATAGTTGGCAGCGAAAAATACGTTATTATTGCCACAACTCGACCCGAAACAATTTTGGGCGATACAGCAGTTTGTGTGCATCCCGAAGATGAACGATATCAATATCTTAAAGGAAAAAAAGTTTTTGTTCCGCTAATTAACCGCGAAGTGCCTGTTATTTTCGACGAATACGTTGACCGCGAGTTTGGCACTGGCGTTCTGAAAGTTACACCGGCGCACGATATAAACGATTACGAATTAGGGCAGAAATACAGTCTCGAAACCATCGATATCTTCAACGATAATGGCACGTTGAACGAAAAAGCTGTTTTATTTGTAGGCGAAGACAGGTTTGCCGCTCGTAAAAGGATTGTAGAACAGCTAACTACGCTCGATCAGATTGAAAAGATTGAAGATTACATTAATAAAGTTGGCTTTTCGGAGCGCACCGATGCAGTAATAGAGCCTAAACTTTCCATGCAGTGGTTTTTAAAGATGAAGGACCTTGCCCAGCCTGCGTTGGAAAACGTTATGGATGACACCATTAAGCTATATCCGTCAAAATTCAAAAATACGTATCGCCACTGGATGGAGAATGTGAAGGACTGGTGTCTGTCGCGGCAGCTTTGGTGGGGGCATCGTATACCGGCATACTATATCGATGGTAAACACCAGTTTGTAGTAGCTTCAACGGAAGCAGAAGCTTTAAAACTAGCGCGCGAAAAAACTGGAAGAAACGATTTAACTATCGCTAACCTTCATCAGGACGAGGATGTGCTCGACACTTGGTTTTCGTCGTGGCTTTGGCCTATTTCGGTGTTCGATGGTATACGCAAGCCCAACAATGCCGACATAAATTACTACTACCCTACCGACGATTTGGTTACAGCGCCCGAAATACTTTTCTTTTGGGTTGCACGCATGATTATTTCGGGGTACGAATACCGTAAAGACAAACCTTTTAAGAACGTGTATTTAACTGGCATTGTACGCGATAAACAAGGTAGGAAAATGTCGAAATCGCTTGGCAATTCGCCCGACCCGCTCGATTTAATCGAAAAATATGGGTCAGATGGCGTTCGTGTAGGTATGCTACTGTGCTCGCCGGCAGGTAACGATTTGCCTTTCGACGAGAATTTAACAGAGCAAGGCCGTAATTTTGGCAATAAAATATGGAATGCCTTCCGATTGGTGCAATCGTGGGAAATAGATGCTAAAATAGATCAACCTAAAGCATCGACAATTGCTATAGAATGGTTTAACAATATGCTTAATAAAACCATTGCCGACGTTGACGATCAGTTCGAAAAGTACCGTATTTCGGAGGCTTTGATGCTAGAATACAAACTGTTTTGGGACGAGTTTTCGTCGTGGTATCTGGAAATAGTTAAACCTGCATACCAACAACCAATTGATAAAGAGACTTATGCTGCAACTATATGTTTCTTCGAAAAACTACTTAAGTTATTACATCCTTTTACACCTTTCATTACCGAAGAAATTTGGCATTACCTTGCCGAACGCAAAAACGGCGAATCGATAATGATGACGGCGATACCAAGCGCTAGTAAGTTCGACAACAAACTTATTATTCAATTCGACTTGGTTAAAGAAATTGTTGCGGCAGTGCGCAATATCCGTCAGGAGAAAAAGCTGCCTTTAAAGAACCAGCTTGCAATGCAAGTAGTTGTTGACGAAAACAATACGCTTGCCTATGCCGAGGTTATGAAAAAGCTAAGCAATCTGTCGGCCGTGAAAATGGTTGAGCAAAAGCCCAACGATGCCGTATCGTTCCTTGTAAAATCGACCGAATATTACATTCCACTTACCGAAAAGATTAATGTTGAGGAAGAAACAAAAAGGATAGAAACCGACCTGCTTTATTATAAAGGATTTCTCGAAACGGTTCAGAAAAAGCTTAGTAACGAAAAGTTTGTAAATAGTGCGCCTAAACAGGTAATTGACAACGAAATGAACAAAAAAGCCGATGCCGAATCGAAAATTAAAGCATTGCAAGATAGGTTGGCTACGCTGAAAAATAACCGCTAGTGCTTGGCGGTAAAGTTTACTTTACGAATGGCAAATTACGAAAGTTTTCAACGCGTTAATGCAAGCTTCGGGTTCTTCAATAAATCCCATGTGACCGGAGTTTTCGAGCGATAAAATTTCTCCTATCGGCGGATGCTTTGCAACTTCAATAATCACATTATAAGGAATATAGTTGTCCTTTTTACCTAAAATATAAAGGATAGGAGCATTGGCTTCTTTAAGTAGTTGCTGGCGGTCGGTTCGAATTTTCATTCCTTCCAAAATGGCTATAATGCCATCGGGCATGCATGTGGCTGCAACTTGCTTAGCCCATTGCACTTGTTCATTAAATGTACCGAGGTTATCGGTTGCGAAACCTTTAGGAATATTGGTATTGAAGAGTATCTCTTGTTTACCTTGCTTAATTATGTCAATTTCGCGGTTGCGATTGGCTTTTTTCTCGTCGGTATCGGCGAATGGTGTCGAGTGGAAAAGACACAAACCCAGCACTTTGCTTCGGTAATTTGCCAGATACGATAGGGCAACATATCCGCCCATTGAATGCCCTACTATTAAAGCTTTATTAACAAGAAGGCTAGCTAAAACTTCGTTTACTGCATCTGCCAATAAATCCATTGTGTGCACGTTGGCTATTTTGCCCGAAAGCCCGTGTCCGGGAATATCAATTGCAATTACGCGAAAGGTTTTCGATAGTTCGGCCGCAAAATTGGTCCAAATTTCTCTAGTTTCGAGATATCCGTGCAAAAGAACAATGGTAGTACCTTTGCCAGTATCGGAGTAATGTATTGTGGAGGTTTTGTAAGGGAGTTGCATGGCTGTTAAAAATTGAATGTTTATGATGTTATTTGCTGTAAAACACAATTCCAACTCGGTTAATATGTTCTTTTAAAGCAGGTTCGTTTATAGTTTGGTAATTTACTAGGTCGATATTGTAAGGTAGGTTAAGGTCGTCTAATTTTACGCTTAGTGTCGAATGAATCAGTCTTTCAATTTCACTCATTACGCCAGTTTCAAAATATCTAACGGCTTCGGTTAATTTATTTAGAGCCTTATTATAATTGTCGATGCGTTGTTTCCAGCGTATATCTTGGGTATTCATCTACAAGTGGTTTGGTTAAAGCAAAAATACTTATTTTAAATAGATTAGATGTTTATTATTGAGTGAGTTATTTGTGTGCTACGTTTTCAATTCAAAAAATCTATACGCTAAAGGGTAGTGTTTTTCGGCTGCATAACACTTTGATTATAAATCAAATTAACATTCAAATCGGATAATTCATAATATTAAGAAAATCTGTTAAAGAAATTATTTTTGTAGTCCCAAATTTCTTATAACCAAGTAATAATTTGTCGCCACATATTAAATAGTCTGCTTGTGAATCCTGAGCAATAGAAAGTAAATAATTATCGTCTTCATCAGATGCAAATTTTATGTGCGCTTTTATATAAAGGTGGGTTGATAGTTTTTGAAAAAGAGCCAAAAATTTTATATAATCATTGTGATTTATGTATTTAGCAATTTTGGGTCTTTCTACAACTTCTTTAAATTCGTCAATTAATTCATCGCAAATAATGATTTCTATTAATCCCAAGTAGAAAAAAGCCAGTAAATCATCAAATTGTTCTTTAACTTTCTTCCCAATTACTACGCTAATAAGAATGTTGGTGTCGAGAATTATTTTAAGCTTTTCTTTTTTCTTCATTTCTAACATTCCTTACATAATTAATTTCATCTTGAATTTCGTCTTGAGAAATAGAGCTTGCGGGTAAAGTTCGAATAAATGAGCGAAGTGCTTGAATATCATTAACTAGCTTATAACTAAAGCCCATCTTACGAGCCAATGTTACCAGAAATTCCATTTCATCTTTTGTTGTTACATTTATTATTACACTTTCCATTTTGTATATTTAAATTTTGTTGGACAAATTTACACTAGTTTTCGGAGAAAATTATTTACTTCGCATCAATTCCTCTATTTCTTCGGCTTCAATAGGTATCTCCTGCATTAGGTCTATTGGTTTATCGTCGGTAATAAGTATGTCGTTTTCAATACGAATGCCAATACCTTCGTTGCGTATATAAATGCCAGGCTCTAAAGTTATTACCATTCCTGGCTCCAAGGTTTGAAGGCGATTGCCTACGTCGTGAACATCGAGCCCCATAAAATGAGATATGCCATGCATAAAATAATTCGAAAGAAGAGGTTTGTCAACATCCTGATTATTAATATCGTTCATCGAATATAGTCCCAACTTAATATGCTCTTCTTCCCAAATTTTACTTACTTGTTTGTTTAACAGCGCTATAGTTGTGCCCTTTACCATTAAGGTCTTTGTTTTGTTAAAAACATGAAGAGTGGCGTTGTACAGTTGTTTCTGGCGAGGTGTAAATATGCCGTTTACAGGGATGGTGCGCGAGCAATCGGCAGCGTAGTTGGCAAATTCGGCACCGAAATCCAAAAGCAATAAATCGCCATCGTTGCAAACGGAGTGATTACTAGTGTAATGTAAAAAACAGGCATTTTCACCCGATGCAACTATTGGGTAATATGCGTGGCCTTGCGCACCGTTTTTGCGGAACTCGTAGCTTATTTCGGCTTCAATTTCAAATTCGCGCATAGCAGGCTTTACCTTTTTCAGGACACTGTGAAAAGCTTTGGAAGTTATGTGGCAGGCGTGCCGAATAATATTTATTTCGTCGTGCTCCTTTATAAGTCGAAGCCGCGTCATTATAGGAGCTAGTCGCTCGTATCTGTGAGCAGGATAGCGAGCCTTTATTTCGCCAATAAACTTCTCGTCCCTACTTTCAACTTCGGAGTGGTATTTGGGGTTTTCGTACTGATTTACATATATATGATCGGAACTGAATATTTGGTCGGCTAATACATCATTTAATTCGCTGAGCCATAGAACAGTTGTAATGCCAGATATTTCGGTTGCCTGCGTTTTTGTTAATTTCTTTCCGTACCACGTTTCGAGGTGATCGTTGGGTTTTATAATAAAAAGTATTTCGCGGTTTTTGGGTATTGGGTGGTTGGGACACAGCACAAATACGGTTTTCTCCTGGTTGATGCCAGTCAAATAGAGCATGTCGGAATGTTGGCGATACGGAAAGTATTGGTCGCCATTTCGTGGCATTTCGTGGTTCGACTGAAAAATAGCTACTGAGTTTTCTTTCAGATTATTAACAAGCTTTAGCCTGTTTTGCTCGAATATTCTGCGAGGTAAAATTGGATTCATGTTATCTTAGAATGTTTTTAAATTGCGATATTTTTCCGTAGGAAGGTTGCAAATAGTCTACGAAGCCAATACATTTGCAGAAATTTTTTATAAATTTAAACTTTGCAAACGGCAATTTAAATTATCTTACTTTAAAATCATACATATATGGCGAATTTTTTTTGTTCATCAATTGGTAAAAAGTTATTAATGTCGCTGGCTGGGCTGTTTCTGGCGGCTTTTTTGTTAGTGCATTTGGGTATTAATTTAACGTTATTGCTTAACGATGGCGGTGAGGCTTTTAGAACTGGAGTTGAATTTATGACTACCAATCCGTTAATTAAAATTATGGAGTTTGCCCTGTTTGGAGGGTTTATTATTCACATGGTGTGGGCCATAATTCTTCAATTTCAAAATATGATGGCTCGTCCGTCGAAGTACGCAGTTACCAACAATTCCCAAACATCATTCTTTTCGAAGTATATGATGCACACTGGAGGGATAATTATGGTTTTTCTTGCCTTGCACTTTATAAATTTTTATTTTGTTAAGATTGGCCTTACTAATATCCCTGAAGGTGTTAACGCAGTTGAAGGTAAGGAAGATTTTTACAACATGGCAATAAACTTGTTTACGCAACCGCTTTATTCATACATATATATAGGTTTTATGGTTGTCCTATCGTTTCATTTAAACCATGCATTTCAAAGTGCGTTTCAAACTATTGGCATAAACCATAGCAAATATACACCAGCTATTAAGTGGATTGGCTTAGCCTATTCTATTATTGTTCCGGCTGGTTTTGCTGTAATACCGGTATATTTCTTGTTTTTTTGGAAATAGGGATATTGGAAGATATTGGAAGATATAGGAAGATATTGGAAGATATTGGAAGATATAGGAAGATATAGGAAGATATAGGAAGATATAGGAAGATATAGGAAGATATAGGAAGATATAGGAAGATATAGGAAGATAT
>JANYAP010000059.1 GCA_025361285.1 Bacteroidales bacterium
TTTCCAATCCTGCAACTTTTGTTATAACAGGCAATGGTTCAATAAACACTTTTAGTAGTAATAATTACATTCAAAACCAAACCTTTACCATTAACGATTACATTTCGGGCTTCAATATTTTTGCAGGTACTGCCGTTACCACAGCCAAGCCCCAAGGTCCTGTAATAATCAAAAACGGAGCGAATATTGTACTCGATTCTGACGGCGATATTCTTCTCGACAATGGTTTTGAAGTACAACAAGGCGCTGCCTTCGAAGCAAAATAAAATTTAAAACATCTAAAATCTCATCTTAAAAACATAAAAATCATGAAAAAACTTATATTATTTTCCGTATTCATTATGTGTGTGTTTGGTGTGTATGCTCAAGTAAAAGTAAAATCAACAGGGCGAGTTATTTCAGGTCCTGAACTTATTAACAATGACCCCGACAATATAATAAACTTACATGTGTTTGGTTCTGGCGCAGTGGGTTGTAATGGTCGTATAGCCATTGGCGATTATGGTCGTGCATCAACTGGCAGTTGTAATATTGTAGTTGGTGAATATAGTAATTACGATTCCGATCAACTTTGGCTACATGGCAAAAATGGTATTTATTTAACTTATAATAACGGTAGTAGTGTTATTGGCAGTTACGATGTAAGAAATGGCAACAAGTTCAGTTTTAACTGCGAACTATGGTCGAGCGGTGTTAAACTTACCTCCGACGAACGTCTCAAAACCAACGTCAATAAAATTAGTGGTTCAATGACTAATCTTCGTAAACTTAACGGAGTTAGCTATAATCTTTTACAGAAAGAGAGCGTCATTGCTCAAAAAGGTATCACCAAATCTGCCAAAGTGTCCGATACAGTTAAGCTATCCGAGAAAGAACAAAAAGATAAAACCTTTTTCGAAGCATACGAAGCAAACGTAAAAAACGCTAAGCCAAAACGTATGGGCTTTCTCGCTCAGGATCTGCAAAAAATATTTCCAGAGCTTGTCGAAAAAGATTCGAGTGGTTATTTTTCGGTCGATTATATCGGTCTTATACCTGTAATTATCGAAGCCCTAAAGGAACAGGATTCAATTATAAGTACTCAAAACATCCAAATTAAAGCGTTGCAGAAATCAATTAAAAACAGCGGAGGTTTAAAAAGTGCCCAAGTCCTAACCGACCCAACATCAACAACGGCATCGGTAGCCACACTCTCGCAAAACGTACCAAATCCGTTTAATCAAACCACCGAAATAGGTTATTTTTTACCCGAAACCACACAAAAAGCGGTTTTGTACATTTATAACATGAATGGTTTGCAGCTAAAATCAATACCTATTCAAAACACAGGCAATGGTAGCGTTACCATTAATGGGTCGGAGTTCCAACCCGGTATGTACATATACACCCTCGTTGCCGATGGCCATGAAATCGACACCAAGCGCATGATACTCACACAATAACGCATTAAACAAATAAAGCAGCCAACGGCTGCTTTATTTGTTCGTTACATAATCTCTATGTATAGTACTTCCTTATATCTTTTCAAGGTTTGCATTGAATGCCGTCATTTCGCCATCATTCACGCTCTCTGTAACAATCAAGTCAGCATAACCAGCCTTTTTCAACATAACCCGATATGTACCAGTTGGTAACGATTTAATATTAAAGCCACCCATTTCGGCAGTTTTTTTCACTATTAACGGCTTATTGTTTGCAGTTTTCGCATTCTCCAAATTATTATCTATCCAAAACGACACAATCACCCTTAGCTAGGCCCGTAGCTCGGCTAAATGTTCGGCGCGATAGCCATAGCCCTTAGCTCGGCTTAATGTTCGGAGTGCTAAGCGGCCCTTCGCTAGGCTTAATGTTCGGCGCGATAGCTAAGCGGCATTTATAATGGCGCTTGGAATGTTGCTGAATTTAAAATTCAGCTTAAAAACAAATACAACCAACACCACGCAGCGTAATTGATGCGTGGTGTTGGTGTGTTACAACGTTTTTGGTTATGCTACACTAATGTTATGATTTACAAAAAACATATTGGCATTAATCATTTAAAAAGACTAATTTTACAAGAAAATAATTGAGTATGCAGGCAATTGAAATAAAAGTGTACGATATTTTTCGGACGAAGATTGGCGAAAAAGAGGCAGAAATAGTAATGGAATACTTTGAAACAAAAGCTGAGAGTAAAATAAATGATTTCATTAAAGAGAATGAACTCGCAAAAAAACAATTGGCATCAAAAGACGATATTCGTTCGCTCGAAATAAAACTTGAACAATCAAAAACCGATATTTTACGACAAATGTATATAACAAATTTACTTCAGTTATTAGCCATAATAGGTTCAGTTGTTGCAATTGTTAAATATATGCGATAATCCTTTGGCTCGCCTTAATGTTCGTGGCGATAGCCAAGCCCTTCGCTCGGCTAAATGTTCATCACGGGCGCTAAGCTAAATTTGTAATTTAGCTTGGAATAGAGCTGAATTTACCTTCGCTCGGCTAAATGTTCGGTGCGGTAGCTAAGTGGCATTTGTAATGGCGCTTGGAATGTTGCTGAATTTATAATTCAGCTTAAAAACAAATACAACCAACACCACGCAGCGTAATTGATGCGTGGTGTTGGTGTGTTACAACGTTTTTGGTTATGTAGTTTAAAAGCAGTATTT
>JANYAP010000061.1 GCA_025361285.1 Bacteroidales bacterium
GTTGTAAAGGTTGTAAAGGTTGTAAAGGTTGTAGAGGTTGTATAGGTGGTAGAGGTTAAAGCAACTTAAAGACCACGCACTATAAAAGTCGAATACATACCTGCTTAAGAGCCAATAAGTATTTCACTGTCAACGAAAACATAATCGGTTCAAATTTGTTTAAATGCAAGTCGAGAATTAAAAAAAATCGTTATTTTTGGTAAATACATTCCTTACTTAGAAAGCCTTATAAATCAAGTTGAAATATAATTAAATATAGAAATATGACAATAGATGTAACTGATGCTACTTTTGATGAAGTAGTTTTAAAATCGAGCAAACCAGTAATTGTTGATTTTTGGGCTGAATGGTGCGGTCCATGCCGCATGGTAGGTCCATTGGTGAAAGAAATAGGCGCCGATTTCGAAGGGCGTGCCGTTGTTACCAAACTCGACGTTGATAGTAATCCTCAAGTATCGGCCAAATTTGGTATTCGCAACATTCCAACCATCTTATTTTTTAAAAATGGCGAAATAGTTGATAAACAAGTAGGTGCAGTACCTAAAAATGTGCTTGTTGCAAAGCTAGAAGCACTTTTGTAAAACGTTAATTACTAGTATTTAAAATATATTGCCAGAACTTGATGCACTTTGAGTTCTGGTTTTTTATTTTAAGCAATAAATATCACAACGCAACCATAAATTTTTATACATAGAAATATTTTTTATTTCTTTGTATTTCAACATATTATGTGTAATAGAATTGAAAACTTACCAAACTATTTTTACAACCATCTCATGATCAAATCTATTTGCGTTTTTTGTGCCTCCAGTAGCACTATCAATAAGGTTTACATCGATACAGCACACGAAATTGCCGATATATGCATCGAGCATAATATTCACGTTTTATATGGAGGCGGAAATGTAGGATTGATGGGGGCTTTGGCCGATAGGATAATAGAGAAAAACGGTAAAATTACTGGCATTATTCCGCACTTTATGCACGAGCAGAAATGGGCTCATTCTCAAGTGGACGAAATGATTTTGGTGGACGATATGCGCGAACGCAAACGCCGGTTAATTGAAAATGTTGACGCAGTGGTGGCACTTCCTGGCGGTGTAGGAACTCTCGAAGAACTCCTCGAAGTTATTACACTTAAGCAATTAGGGCGTTTTAACAAACCTATTATAATTGTGAATACAAACGGGTTTTACAATTCTCTATTTACTTTTTTTAACGAATTGATTGATAAGCAATTCATGCATAACAGCACTAACAACTTATGGCAAAGTATTAATAAACCATCCGAATTAATTACGGTAATTAGTGTTCATCCATAAAGTGTAAAAGCCTGTTGGGATTGTGGACATTACGGATGGACACTAATAAGGTTATGGAAGGGTTAGGATGTGTCTGATAGGTATTAGCACCTGTCGTAATTGTGTTAGCACGTTCCTTCATAACAAAAGTACGTTCCTATCGTACAATAGGAATTATGGATTTCAATCTTACATGCTTCATAATTCAAATTTAAAATTATATTTGCACCAAATTTTTAATAATCTAACTACTATCTATAAATGAAACATCCATGATAATTATTTCTCACAAAGGGGAACGATTATAAATAATGGATGTTCCATGTGGCAATTAAAATCAAAATATAAACACATGAAAAAGCTTAAATCTCTTATCCTATTATCTAAAACAATATTCGGTATAGTTTTAGTTATAAGCATTTTATCATCATTAGTTTTTAGTTGCGCCGAAAAACAGTTAACCGATATTACCCCTCCTAAACCATCAACCTTGGTTTCACCTAGCGAAGCCGATACCATATATGGTAATGAAGTAACCTTAAAATGGACCAACGCCATTGACCGAAGCGATATTCAAGGTTATGAGTTAGTTTATTACAAAGATTATTACGAAGGATATGGGTACGACAGCACCTTTATATCATTAAAAGATACAACTACCTCTTATACCATACCCACGGCATTGTTAAACGGATATTACCGTTGGAAATTAAGGGCTACCGATAGGGCTGGCAATACCAATGATTTTGGTTCTGAACAATCGTTCTATGTTAAGTCATCAGATCCGATTTCGACAATTGAAAATTACAAACCTGTAACTGTATCGCCCAAGACTGGGAGGATAATTCCCTTCAAAGATGTTACCCTTAAATGGAAATTTCCATACAAAAGAAGCGATATCGAATCGTTTGTTTTAATATTCGGCGACATAAAATATGACAATATTACCGATACTACTTTTACCTTTACCGATACCTTACCAGAAGGACGTTATAAGTGGAAGGTTTTAGCTGTGGATAAAAATGGACATAGCTATGGGTATTGCGAAACCGATAGCTTTTCAACTTCGGCTCTAGATAACTTTAAGCCAATATTGATATCGCCAATTTCAACTTTTACTGAACTTACTGGCGATACAGTTAAGTTTACGTGGCAATATACTGGCGAGGAAGATAAAACCTACACCTACACTTTAAATCTTAACGGAACTGAATACACCGGAATAACCAGTACAAGCTTTACCCTTACCGATAAGTTGAACGTTGGCATTTACGAGTGGAAAGTGAAGGCTATCGATAATGAAGGTAAAAGTTATGGTTATGGCGTACCTAAAAGCTTTTTAGTTTCGGAGCTGCCGATATTAATATCGCCAATCTCAACGTTGTATGAACTTACAGGCTACGCAGTTAAGTTTACGTGGCAATATACTGGCGATCCTAATAAAACCTACACTTATGTATTAAATGTTAACGGAACAGAATACACCGGAATAACCAGTACAAGTTTTACCCTTACCGACAAGTTGCCTGGCGGTAATTACGAGTGGAAAGTGAAGGCTATTGATAATAACGGTGAAACATTTGGCTATAGCAAGCCTAAATACTTTATTGTTGAAACCATGGCAAACGCATTAACCGGTGGAAGCGTTAAAATTACGGCAAATTTAAACCGCTATCCTGGAGCATGGTTTAAGGCCTTTTGCTATACCTGCTTCGTTGTTAAAATTGAGCGCAACGCAGAGGGAAATATCATACAAGAAAAAAAATTCCGTGAAACAGATACAAAACAGGGAGGTTCATGGAGTCCTATAACCGCTATGGGCGATAAAGAAACTTTTGTTAAAACAATTCAAATGAATGCACTTAATTATATGGAAATGCAAAAGTATTGGCTTAATATGTCCAAAGAAAATGTTATTGGCCCATCTGGTAATGTACAGCTTAACAGTAGAGTTGATGGTTGGACAGGTGCCTCGTTAGTTGACGACCCCAGTAGCAGTTCAATGATGATGAAAAAAGATCTGGTAAAAACGTGGGACTTAAAAGATAATAATGGCAATGTGGTATCACCAGGCGAGTACAAAATTTATCTTGAATATACGGAACTCAATACTGAAGGTCCGCGATGTTTTATATTAATTAAACTTAACAATAAACCTCTAACCTATTCGAAAGTAGATGCCATAGTTCCAAAAGTAACAGATCCAAATTCTTGGGGTCTCAATAAACGATCGAATTTTAACAAATTCGATGTTGTATATACACCCAATTAAGTTTTTTTGAATAATGCGAATATTTAAAGTAATAAAAGTAATAGTTATTTCGATATTACTTTCTTGTGGATTTTTATTGAATGTAAACGCCTGCGAGATAATATTTAAGGTAATAAGTGAAGAAAAAAAGGAATATAAAGAGGGCGACGAAATAATTTTCTCTATTGAAGTTAAGCTTACGCACCGGGTTTGCCCAATTGCTATGCAGGACACGAAGTTCACCTACGATGGCATTAAGGTAATAGGTGCAACTAAATGGGAAGAAACGAAACCGGGTATATGGACTCGTAAAATAAAGTCGCAAGTAATTAACAATGGGAAAACTACCATAATGCTTTCGGCTCAGCGAAAATGCGAAAAGGATGGAGGCTTTAGCACAATACAGCTTAATAAGTAATTACCTATGCGTCAAACAGTTACTAATATTAATCGTGCATTTTGTCGTTTCGTATTAACCCTTTGTTTATCGGTAATTTCATTTGCTGCTTATGCCACCGATAGTATTCAAACCGGTGCCAATTGTCCATACTACCAATCGTGCGAAGTAAGCACCCAGTCGCATTTTTCAGTAGAGTTGCTATTAAAGATGGCCGGCATGTTGTTAATAGTTTTTCTTGCTACTCGTTTCTTTTATTTAAAAAAATCACATTTAAAATATATTATTATTGGTTCGGCGGTTTCGTTGGTAATTGTTGGAGCTACTCTATTTCCAATTGTTTATAATTACCAAACGCCATCCGAAAAATGCGATACCGCCTTAATATCTAAGCATACTGGCACTTCCAATTCCAATGAGTTTTTTGCAGCCGGAAACGAATTTGAGTCCGGCAACAAAACTTCAACGCCTAAAACTGATGATTTTGAGTCCGCTAACAACGAATTTAAAACTGATAGCAATAAAACTACTTCCAATAACAGTGAGTTCGAAAACGTGGATAATGAATTCACTAAACCAGGTACATCTACAAAATCTACATTCGATACGCTCAATGGCAGTTTGGACGAGTTTTCCGCTAGCTCCGACGAATTTTCCGCAACAACAAATTCAAAATCCGATTCGGCAATCACCAAACCCACTGATAAGCATTCGTTTAAATTAATTAACGATAGCGAATGGGGTTTATTTTATCGCATAATTGTTTTGTTTATTCTCACAGCCATTTGCGGATACATGGTTCGATACGCTTGGTTTCGGAATACCAGAGGCATTGTGCTGCTTTCTTCTGTAATTTATTTAGGCTTTATTTTAGGTGCTTGCCCTTGTATGATAATGAGCTTAATAAATTTCATGCTTTTTACCATTGGGCACGATGTGTCGTTTACCTCTATGTTGTGGTTTTTAGGACTTTTGCCGCTCACTTATTTCTTTGGGAAAGCTTGGTGCGGCTGGTTATGCCATTTGGGGGCTTTGCAGGAGCTTATTTATTTACCAGAAAAACTTACTGTGCTTACAAGTGCTAGGGCTCAAAAGGTTTTACGTATTTCGCGTATTGTATTTTTGATTGCGCTAATTTCGCAAGTAATTATCTCACGAAGTAATTTATTCGTTAAAATTGACCCATTTAAGGTAGCATACAACTTATTCTCGGCAAATGTAACTGGCTATGTGTTATTGGTATTGTTACTTTTAACGTCGGTATTAATTTACCGCCCATTTTGCAGAGCTGTATGTCCGGTGGGATTAATATTGGGCTGGGTAAGTAAACTAAAAGGAGCTCAGAAAATTGTAATCGACCAAAATTGCACAAACTGCTATTCGTGTAGCCATGCTTGCACACATAAAGCAATTGTTAAGGATCACAAGAAGACAATTATAAATGTTGAAGATTGTATATATTGCGGCAAATGCCTGGAAACATGTAAAGTAAAACACGCCATAAAACCTAATAATTTTTTAAAATGAAGAAATTAGCTACTATCATTCTTCTCAGTTTTATTGTAACCCTTAGTAATGCGCAATGGGAATGTCGCAGTAAAATCGGGGCTTCGCTGCGTCCTCTTGGTACAAGTCCATTTTCGGTGGGTAACGAATTAATAACCTCTACAGGTTACTTAAATAATAGCCTTATACACAACACTATGGTGTTTGGAAGTTTCGATTTTTTAAAACAAAACCACAACATATATGTGGAGGGTGGCTATAAATTTTGGTATCGCACTCAGTACAATATGCCATTACGCGATAATAACGATCCGTTAAATACCGACACTGTAAATTTTACCAGCTACACTAATAGATTTGGCCTGCGCGAGGCATTTTATCGATACCAGAATTCAAAAACCCGGTTAGTTACCGGATTACAATCGGTTAAACTGAACGATCATTTTTTGGTAAACGAACGTATGATTGGCGTTTCGTTGAATCAAAAGGTTGGATCGTTCGAGGTAAATGTTACTGGCGGTACCGTATCGCGCGATTATGCCCGTAATGGTTCGTTTTGCAGTGTACGCTATTTGTACGATATCTTTCCCGATCGCAAAATAGCTCCAATGGGTGTAGGTTTGGGGCAAACCAACTTTGGTTCGGCGTCGTTAACCTGGTTCCCAGGTCGCAAAAGCAGCAGTGTAAGCACTGCCGGAGCTGATGAATTTGCAACCGACGAATTTGCCGATGGTAAAGTAGATGATAAGAGGTCGTTAAAGTTGGAGTCGGTGGGAGCTATTGCTTATTTGGAGCAAGGCGATATGATTACTACATTAACAAATGATTCTACAATAAAAGCTATTCAACCCATTTTGGTCGGTGGCTTTTTAACTCTTAATTTGTTCAATATACTCGATTTAAAAACTGAAGCATTGTTGCAGATGGCCGAGAGCAATTTAGGAGCTGTTGTGTTTGCATCGTTGGGAAAAGATTATATTTTGCGCTGTGGCAATAAATTAGGGTTCGAAACCAAGTACTATCATTTTTTTGAGTCCGATTCCGGTGCTCGACCGCTAATGTCGTTCACAAACTTATTTTTAGGCGAAGTGGTTAGGCTCGATGGCATTGATATGCCCTTATGGCAAGTACACGCTAAATATAGTATGACAAAGCAAAAGCTTCATTTTAAAGTACAATACGTTGGGCAAGTAAACGATTCAAAATTACGCGAGACAGATATTGAAATAGGTAAAATGTTTTTCTCGAAATTACTTGTAAATCTTCAACTTGGATATATTGAAAGCAGCGTACCTTTCGATTCGAATACCGACAATACGAAAAACACATATATATCACGCATCGAACTACGATATAACTTTTAACCTAAATACCTATGACCTCGAAAAATTATAACAGACGTAATTTCTTAAAATCAACCGGAAAACTTTTGGGCATAGTTGGTGTTGGCGCCGTAATTGGCAGTAGCCTTATTTCGTGCGAAAAGGGTATGTATCCGTATTATTTTATCGATATAGATTTGTGTACTAAGTGCGAAAAGTGTGTAACTGTATGTAAATACAATGCTATTACCTATCAAACTAAAAAAATCGACAACAGCGAACAAGGTTTCAAATATTTAAATATCGACAATAATAAATGCTATAAATGTGGCAAATGTATCGATGTTTGTCCGTACAATGCGCTGTTTATGTTGCAATCATGATCAAAATAGCCACACTTTTTTTCTTAATTTTTAATATTCAACTGCTTGCGGCACAAGCAAAAATTACGCAAACGTCGGCAATTAAAAATTATTATTCAATTAACGACACCATAGTAATCGATGTGGTAGTTAAGCTAGATCCATTAACTTGTACCGATGGAATGCAAAAAACAAAAACTTATTTGTCGGGCTTTAAAATATATAAAAACAAAGAATGGGTTGAGCTAAAAAAGGGGTATTGGAAAGGTACTTTTACACTTTTAGTGGTTGGTAATCGAAAGCAAAAGGGGTGCTTTACAGTTGTAAGGGTAACCGATAAAGATCAGTTAAAATCGCAGTTTATTGTAAACACAAAGTGAAGTTAAAATTTCTTTATTGAGAAATGAAGACTTGTGTCATTTAAAAAATTTATATTGATGATTAAAATATTCAAAATAGATCAAAAACAATTTAATACTATTGCCAAGGTAATTGTGATTGTTGCTTTTACGTTGATTGTAACCGATTTTATTTACCGACAAGTTGCCGGAATAACTTACGATAATCGCGACCAGTGTATTATTTATAACTACATGCCTCGTTGGCTTTTTTTAGTTTACGAATATTTCTTCGAATTAATTATGGTAGTTATAATAGGTGTTTTTTCGGGAGTTCTTATTAATCAATACATTACAAAGGTTAAGCGGTTTTTCCCAAAAAATCAGATATTAGCATTTGTTTATGGTTCAATTATTCCGGTATGCTCATGTGGCGTACTTCCGTTAATTGAAATAATGAAAGAGCGAGTTAAATTACGGGTAATAATTACATTTATATTAGCGGCACCATTGCTTAATCCTTTTATTATTGCACTTGCATTCTCACTTATGGGTTTTAAGTACGCCATTATTAGGATATTAGCATCTTTTATTCTTGCTATACTTGGTGGTTTGCTTTTGGAATGGGTTGCGAAATTGCTCAACGAAACTAATATTGGCAAATACGATTCGTGCCGAATTAACTGCGAACCAACTAATAGAGATGTTTTTGGACAAACCCTTCAGGTTACTCTTAAAATGGTACCTTATATTATGATAGCTGGCGTAATGGCGCTTTCGCTTGAATGGTTCGACCCGAAAAAGCACCTGGAATTATTAAATTTAGGAAACAGTTGGTTAACAATGTTTTTCATGGGAATAATTGGCATACCAATATATATTTGTAATGGCGGCGACATGTTTTTTCTAAAACCATTACTTGCTTATACCGATTTGTCGTTGGGGTCGTCGATGGTTTTTTCGCTTACCGCATCCTCTGTTTGCATTACATCAATTGTAATGTTAACCAAGTTTATTGGTCGAAAACTTACCACTGCCCTTGTACTTATAATATTTATTTTAAGCTACATGATAGGAGCGGTATTAAACTTCTTATTTTAAATTTTAAAAAATTTTTTCGGTAAAAAAGCAACAAATAAAGAGTTCTTAATTACACCTTAACCGTTTATTTTAATGCATTTGCACTGTTTATAGCTTCAGCTTTTTTTTGATTTGACCTTAAAATCATCTATTTTCGGCAATTGAAATTTTTGCATTCTTTTTGATACTCAGTACCTGATACTCAGTACTATTTTTAAACATCTAATTAACACCTATGGCAACAAGCACTACACAATATTTAGGCGATTTACGCACCGAAGCAACGCACATACTTTCGGGCAAGCAAATAATTACCGATGCTCCCTTAGATAACGAAGGCAAGGGCGAAGCTTTTTCGCCTACCGATTTATTGGCTACATCGCTAGGCTGTTGCATGTTAACTATTATGGGCATTGCGGCTCGCAAACATGGGTTTTCTATCGATGGAACTAAAGTGGTTACAACCAAGATAATGGCACAAAACCCGCGACGTGTTGGCGAAATTATTGTGGAATTTACCTTTCCGCCAAATGATTACAACGATAAAGCAAAGAAATTTATTGAAGCTGCCGCACGCGAATGCCCAGTGGCTAGTAGCCTACATCCCGATTTGGCTCAAACAATACTTTTTAACTATTAGTAACCAGCAATGGCTCTGAGGGTTTTTTAATTCTTCTACTTTAACAAGTTGTAGTATAGCAAAATACATATAAATTGAGAAATATTCCTATGTATTCCTAAAACATTAAATATGAAGGGTTTGTGAAATATTTACAGAATGATTAAAGAATGATTTTAGCAAATTATCACACTCATACTAAATTTTGTGATGGGTTAGAGATGCCAAAAACTTATGTTAGGGAGGCTATTCGTTTAAATATGAAAACGTTGGGCTTTTCTGCCCATGCGCCTTTGCCATTCCATTGCCCATGTACCTTGCCTATTGAAAAATACGAGGAATATAAAAATGTTATTTCTCAGCTCAAAAATGAATTTTCGGACTCAATTGAAATTTTGTGTGGGCTGGAAATTGATTATATTCCCGATTTATGGAAAGAGCTTGAGGGCTCTATTGTTCCATCATCGCTCGATTACTTTGTAGGATCGATTCATTTTATTGATACATACCCCGATGGAACTCGCTGGACTATTGATGGTTCGAATGAGCGCTTTCGGAAAGGGTGGGAAGAAATTTTCGCCAAAGACTCCAGTGCCGTTATTACCAAGTTATTCAAATACACTCGAGAAATGATTTCGGTTATGAAACCCTCTATTATAGGGCATTTCGATAAAATTAAAGTGCAAAACAGCAAAAAGTGCATTATCGATGAGAATGATGGTTTGTACCGTGCCGAAGTACTAGAAACCTTGCAAGCCATTGAGGCGTCAGATTGTGTTGTTGAGGTAAATACGCGTGGAGTTTACCGCCGAAATGAAGCGGAACTATACCCTAGTTTTTGGATACTTGAACTTATGGCTAAAATGAATATTCCAGTAGTTATAAATTCCGATGCCCATCGTGCTAGCGAGCTGGTAAATCATTTCGAATATGCCGCCGATAAGTTACGCAAAGCAGGTTTTAAAAGTAGAGTGTATCTAACTGGTGGAGAATGGTTTTCGGTGAAATTGTAGGGTTTAGAAGTAAAAAAAGTCGCCAGTTAGTACCTGATGTATTTTAAATGCATCGTTAAACCTCGTTAAAGCTGCAAGCGAAGTGCAGTGTGCTGGATAAAGAGTTGGTACCGATAACGATTGAAAATACTCCACAGTTTTTCGGGTTTGTTCGTTATCCGATCTTAAATGAAAACCGCCAATTACCGCATAAACATTGTCGATACCAGTGATTTTTCGCGCGTACTCCACAATATTACAAATGCCTGCATGTGCGCAACCCGACACAATAACTAAGCCATTGGTGGTTGATATTGCTAATGCAGAATCATCTGGAACGTTGTCGTCGTTTCCATTTTCGTCGATAAAATGGTTGGCAGATAATTCAAAATTGTTTATCCTCGGTATTTCACCCAAAAAAGTAATTGAAGGGCTTATTTTATAAGGTTTTCGGCTTAAGGTTAGCGTAAATCTCTCCTCAATTTCGCTAAGCGATTGATTTAAGCCTATATAACGATTGTCTTTTCTATTATATCTTTTTATAAATGCATCGGGGTGGCATATAAGCGGCAATCCACTTATGTTTATAAGTCCGTTCCCATGATCCCAATGCCCGTGGCTTAAAACAATAGCATCTATATCGGTAAGACTGATATCTAATAAGTTGGCATTTTTTATATACACGTCGGTAGCACCTGCATCGAATAGTATTTTTTTATCGGCCTCCACAAGGTACGATAAACCATATTCCGAAAGGCAGTTTCGACCTGGAGCATTGTCATTTAATACGGTTAATTTCACTAAATACCCTATTAATCAAATTGTTTAGAAATAAAGTTTGTATATTACAACCAATCCACATACAAATATTACAACACCCATAATTTTGTTAAGCCACCATATATTTTTCAATCGTATTTTATCGCGAAACTTGCTAATCCCAAAGCATAAAATATACCACCAGCCCATAGCGCCTACAAATACGCCACCTATAAGCAAAATGCCCGACAGGATATTTGTATTTTCTTCCAACATATTAAAACCAGCAAACGAGGCTAGAAACACGAAAAAAGGAACTGGATTTGAGAGAGTTATGAAGAAAACTGAAAGAAACTCCTCCATCGGGTTTGTTTTTTTATTGCGCATTTTGCGCATTTCAACTGCCGGGTTAGTGTAAAATGTTCTTATTGCTATTACTATAATTATTACTGCTCCAATAAGTTGTATCCAATATTTTTCGCGATTTATAAAGCTTACTATAAAGCCAAAGCCAACGCCAGCAAGAATTGCGTAAAACGTATCGGCAACAGCCGCCCCGAGCCCCGTTACAACGCCCGATTTCAGTCCGCGGTTTATAGTGCGTTGAATACACATAACACCAACTGGCCCGAGCGGTACCGAAACCAAAAGACCGAGAAGCAATCCTTTAATTAATTGAGCAATTAACATTCGAGTTGTTTTGAGATTTCAAAGGTAGTAATTCATGCGAATTACGAGATTGGAAATTAAAAATACCATATTTTTACTGGCTATATTCTTTACGAAAATTTAAAAATGAAAGGTAGTGTTATTCTGTACGTGCTATTTAGTGGAGTTTTACTTAGTTTTCCGTGGCTTTCGGGTTTTTCGGGAATATTTATCCTTCTAGCTTTTGTACCTCTATTAATTATTGAAAATGAGGTATATATAAGTGAATCGGGCAAATTGTCGGGTAAAGTATTTTTGTATGCTTCGCTAACTTTTTTTACTTGGAACATACTCACTACTTGGTGGATAGCTTATGCATCGGTTGCCGGAGCTGCTACCGCAATTATAGTGAATACATTTTTGCTTTCGGTGGTTTTTTGGATGTTCCATATTACTAAATTGACTTTAGGTAAAGTTCTGGGCTATACTTCGTTAGTAGTTTATTACGTAGCATTTGAATATTTTTACCTTAATGCCGAAATTTCATGGCCTTGGTTAAATTTGGGAAATGCATTTGCAAACAGTTACAAATTGGTACAATGGTACGAATATACCGGAACATTGGGAGGAACCGTTTGGATATTGGTTGCGAACATTGTTGTATATCTAATAATTGAAATTATTCTTTCGCGAAGCATGAAAAATCTATTTTGGAATTCCTTTATTTGCTTTATAATTATTGGGTTACCTGTTGTTTTTTCTGTTTTTGTGTATAATGCTTATAATGAAAGTGTTAAGCCTTGTAGCTTTACTTTAGTTCAACCTAATATCGATTCGTATAATTCCAGCATTACAACAGCGCAAAAGTACTCATTATTAATTGATTTAGCCGAAGCAGCTACCGACGATTCGACCAACTTTGTTATTGCACCCGAGGTTTTTCTGGACGATAATTTGAATGAAGTTTCTATTAGTAATAAATTACATATTAACACTTTACGTAATTTTGTCGATTCTGGTAGGCATACTGCGTTAATTGTTGGCGCATTAACCTACCGAAACTACTCAGCCAACGAAATAATGTCGCCAACGGCTCATATACAGGCATCAACTGGTGTTTATTACGACATTTATAATTCGGCATTGCAAATTTCGAAAGGCAATTCCGTAGACATATACCATAAATCGAAGCTTGTGGTGGGTATCGAAAAAATGCCGTATCAAAAGTTGTTGAGGTTTTTAAAAAAGCCAGTCGAGAAATTTGGGGGTTCGATTGTAAGTTATGGCACACAGGCTAATAGAGATGTTTTTGTTTCGAAGGGTCACAATTTTCGAATTGCACCTGTTATTTGCTACGAATCGGTTTATGGCGAACATGTTACGGGGTATGTAAATAACGGAGCAAATGCAATAGTTATTATTACCAACGATGGCTGGTGGGGCAATACACCTGGTTACAAGCAACATTTAAGTTTTGCAAAGCTACGGGCTATTGAAACACGCCGAAGCATTGCTAGGTGCGCAAGTACTGGTATTTCGGCCTTTATAAACCAGCGTGGCGATATTATTGCGTCGACCAGTTTTAACGAGCGCACCGCCATAAAGGGCTCGGTAAACTTAAACGATAAAGTAACATTCTATGTAAAATATGGCGATTTTGTTGGTAAAATAGCTGTTGCAGTGAGTATTATGATTTTGGTTTTAACATTAACATTTAGTGTTATTAGGTTGAAGCGTTAAACGGTTGGGCTTTGTTAAATTTGATAATCGAACCAAATAAGGTTGGCTTTATGGTTTCATATTTTTCTACCAAGGTGAAAAAGTATAGTTAAATACCTTGTTTTAAATTTGTTAACCTTAGTAGAAATTAAAATGCCGAGATTTCTAAAAACCTTATTAACAAATAAAGCCCGCAACCTTCTGATAGGTTTAATCCTGCGATCTTCTTCACTCCAATTTTCATTTTCACTATTTTATATTTTATCTGTCGAAATAAGTATCTCGCGATATAATTTTATCTTTGTTGCGGCGTTTATAAAACATATCTTTTTATAATGAAGGATCTTATTGCATTTTTTCAGAATCGGACGGTACAAAAGCATATACTTTATTATCTTGGTGGGTTAATTGTTTTTATCATTCTTGTATTCTTGTCGTTACGTGTATATACGCGCCATGGGCAAGCACTTTCGGTGCCCGACTTTCGCGGCAAAAGTATGAGCGAAGCAACAAACATGGCCGACCAGAAGCATCTTCGATTGTTGGTTTCCGACTCGTCATTTATTCAGGGTCAGGAGCCTGGGGTGGTTATAGGTCAAAATCCGTCGTTCGACACTAAGGTGAAGGAAAACAGAACTATATTCATAACTATTAATGCTATGAATCCCGAAAAGGTTGAAATGCCCGATGTTGTTGGCGTATCGCTTCGCGAAGCTGAGGCACGACTTATGCGATATGGTTTGCGCGTTGGCTTTAAAAGATACGTTCCCGATTTGGGTAAAGATTATGTGCTGCGGCAGATTTTCCATAACAGGGAAATAGCCAAAGGCAAAATGATTATTAAAGGTTCGTATATCGATTTAGTATTAGGCGGTGGCCTAGGAAACTCTCAGGGCACTGTACCCAACTTAAAAGGGCTTACGCTCGACCAAGCAAAAGAGGTACTGTCGTTAAATTACCTTAACTTTGGTGCTACTATTTATAATAATTCCATAGAAACATATCAGGATACGCTCGATGCCGTAATTGGGAAACAAAAGCCCGAAAATGGCGCATCGGTAAGCATGGGGTCATCTATAGACGTTTGGTTTATAGTTAGTAAGGCAGTAGCAACTTCCGACACAATTAAAAATTAACATGGAGAAATTACCCAATAATTTGAGCGACACAAGCTTCTGCAGAATTGAAAAAATGGCTGTAAGAATGAACTTGGCTATTGTTGTAGCGGTTATTTTTATGTTTGTTTTTAATACAACATTAATAAGGGCGCAAGAAGCTATTGAAGGGTTATCGGAAAACGCTACGCTGATGAATTATAAAGCCAGCAATGGCTTACAACTTAAGGCGGTACGTGCTGCCGACACACTTACGCTTCCTTTTATCGACGATTTTTCATCAACAAAAATCTATACCGATGCAAATAAATGGGCTGATAAGTATGTGTATATTAATTCGACTTATGCATACAACCCTCTAAGTATTGGGGTGGCTACTTTCGATGCACTAAACGAAAATGGGCTGTTATACGAAAAGCCCGATACGATATTGGCGGTTCCATCCGACACTTTAACGTCGTTGCCAATAGACTTAAGCAATCCAAGGGATTCTGATATTTACCTTAGTTTTTATTACGAACCAGGTGGTTTTGGCAATAAACCCGAGAAGGGCGATTCGCTTATGCTCGATTTTTATTCGCCATTAACAATGGCTTGGAAAAACCATATATGGGGTGCGGCCGGCGATACATTTAGGCATAATTTCAGGCAGGTTTTAATTAAAATCGATAGCCCCGAATATTTGCAAAAGGGCTTTCGTTTCCGCTATCGCAATTTAACATCGTTCGGCATTTCAACGGTGGCGTCCGACGGAAAAAATTTTAGAAATAATAGTAATTGGCATATCGATTACGTGCGGCTCGATGCTAATAGAAACGACAAAGATACAGCTATTCAGGACGTTGCATTTATTAAGCCGATGACTTCGCTTATTCTGCAATATCAATCGATACCAAAGGATCAGTTTAATGCAGCGTCAAAAAGTATTTTAAAATCGCAAATGCAAGTAACCTACCGTAATAACGATGCTGAAAAAACTTATGGGGTATTTAGATATTTCGAAATTAAACAGTTAAACTCGACCAACAAACCCATTCTTCTTCCCGATGGGAAAGAAAACATCTTGCCCAATTCAACCTTCGAGTTAAATAGAAACTTTAACAATCCTTTTGGAACATCGCCCGATTCGGCAGTTTTCGAAGCAAAATGTTATCTAACAGATACTCCTGCCGATTATAAATGGAACGACACTATACGCTTTAACCAGGTGTTTAGCAACTACTTTGCTTATGATGATGGCTCGCCCGAAAAAGGCTACGGGATGGATAATGCGCAAGGCTACGGTAAATATGCATATAGGTTTACATCGTTCGTTGCCGATACTCTTACCGACGTACAATTTTATTTTAACACTATAAAATGGGCCGACGACAAAAAACATTATTTTAAGATAGGTGTATGGGCCGATACGATTGATAGCAAGCCTGGTAGATTAATATTTGCAAGCGATTATTTTTCGACTGATTCAATTAAGTCGAAAGGCTTTAACAAATTCATTACCTTTCCGTTAGATACTTTTTTAGTTTTAAAGGGTAAATTTTATGTAGGTTGGATTCAAACTGGCGACTATTTCTTTATGAATGTTGGTTACGATATGAATAACAATAGCAACAGCTCCACCTTTTCATTTTTCGAAAACAGATGGGTTAACTCAGAACTAAATGGTTCGTTGATGATTAGGCCAGTTTTTGGGAATGCAAAAATTAAAAAGCCTAGCACCATCACTCAAAAGTCGAAGTTGTCTTTTCAAAATCCAGTAGATCAAAGTATTAAGCTCGGATCGGATGAGCTTCAGGATTTCGAACAAGCCCAATATACAATATATAACATTCAGGGTACTAAGGTAATGCAGTCAAATTATTTCGATCGCAATTCTATTGATGTAAGTAGTCTTTCGCAAGGTGTTTATATTCTTATACTTGTGCAGAAAAATAAAAGTTTTGCACCCGTTAAATTTTTGATACAACGATAAATGACAATTAATAACACCAATCCTTCGAAAGAAGAATTTACTTTAGAAGACGTTCAAGAGGAACAATCGGAGCTTTTCGAACATCATCGGTTTGTTTCCGACAAGGGGCAAGGTTTGTTACGCATAGACAAATACCTTGTAAGCCGCGTTGAAAATGCCTCGCGGACAAAATTTCAGAGTGCTGCCGAGGCTGGTAATATTCTGGTTAACGGCAAAGTGGTAAAATCGAACTACAAAGTTAAGCCGTGCGATGTAATTACGGTTGTGCTGCCTCATCCACCACGCGATATAGAGCTTATTCCACAGGATATTCCTATTAATGTTATGTACGAGGACGATCATGTGATGATAGTTAATAAAAACCCTGGCATGGTGGTGCATCCAGGTGTGGGCAACTACTCTGGAACGCTTGTAAATGCTGTGGCTTACCATTTAAAAGATTTGCCATTGTTTGCATCGGGCGAATTGCGACCTGGCTTGGTACACCGTATCGATAAGGACACATCGGGAATATTGGTGATTGCCAAAAACGAATTGGCTCTGAATAAGTTAGCCAGTCAATTTTTTAACCGAACCACCGAACGAAAATATATTGCGCTCGTTTGGGGCGATATGCCAGAAGACGAAGGAACTATTACCGGAAACATTGGCCGTAACCCACGCGACCGTAAACAAATGTTCGTTTTTGCCGATGGCACGGACGGTAAACACGCCGTTACGCATTACAAAGTACTTGAGCGCTTAGGTTATGTAAATTTAGTTGAGTGTAAGCTCGAAACGGGGCGTACACATCAAATTAGAGTACATTTCAAATTTATTGGGCATCCTATTTTTAACGACGAACTATACGGAGGTAACGAAATTCTGAAAGGAACTACATTCACAAAATATAAACAGTTTGTACAGAATTGCTTTAAGATACTGCCACGGCAAGCATTGCACGCCAAATCGTTAGCGTTTACGCACCCCGATACAGGCAAGTGGATGGAGTTTGATTCGGAGCTGCCAACCGACATGGCTCAGGCTATTGAAAAATGGCGTAACTATATAGTTAATAGGTCGATAGAGGAGGTGGAGGTGTGAAGATGTGCAAATGACAAATTACAGATGAGCAAATGACAAAGGGTATAATAAAACACAACTCCATGATAAAGAAAAACATAGCCATTGTTGCTGGTGGCGATTCGGGTGAATATGATGTTTCAATAAAAAGCGGACAACAGCTTATTAATCAAATTGATAAAGTGGCGTACAATGCCATATTAATTCATATTAAAGGCATTGAATGGTCGGCCAATGTAAACGAAACAAACGTAGTTGTCGATAAAAACGACTTCTCTGTTACAGTTAATGGTAATAAAACTAAGTTCGACTGCGTGCTTATTGGTATTCATGGTACTCCTGGAGAAGATGGGAAGCTACAATCGTATTTCGAAATGATGAAGATACCGTACACCTCGTGTGGCGTGTTATCGTCGGCACTTACATTTAACAAATATGCCTGTAAGCAATACCTTATACCTTCTGGAATTTATACCGCAAAGTCGATGTTGTTTCATAAAAGCGATGTAATTGATGCTGTTGAAGTTGTAAAAAACCTTGGTTTGCCATGCTTCGTTAAACCCAATAATGGAGGTTCAAGCTGTGGCGTTTCGAAAATTTCGACGGAAGCCGAAATTGTTGCTGCTATTAAAACGGCACTCGAACACGATACCGAAGTAATTGTAGAAGAATATATTAAGGGAACGGAAATTACCTGTGGGGTAATGAAAACTCAAAATCGTTCCATCGTATTTCCTATTGCTGAGATAGTTATCAAAAAAGAGTTTTTCGATTACGAAGCTAAATACACATCGGGTTTGGCCGACGAAATTATACCTGCCCGTATAGCCGATGCAATTAAGCGCGACTGCGAAAAAACGTCGGCAATGATTTACGATAAATTATTTTGCCGTGGAATTGTACGCATCGATTATATTATTCGCGACGAAAAGCTTTATTTTCTTGAAGTTAACACAGTTCCCGGAATGACAGAAGCAAGTATTGTTCCGCGCATGATTATTGCCGCACAACTAACAATGACGGGAGTTATAAGCGATTTAATTGAAGATGCTATTGCTAATGCATAATAGTGTGATGAATGCGGAGACTTTCAGACGTAGCATAAAGATAATGAGCCTTATAGCTAAATGATAATCGTTGTCATCCCGACGCAGGTCGGGATCCCTAAAAAATAAGAGATTTTAGTGCAATAACATCCTCGTTATGGATGCCGACCTTCGTCGGAATGACAGTAGTTCTAACTTCTCGGAGAATATACAACGAATTTATTGTTTTGATATATTTATTTTTAACACACTATTTTTAAGTTTATTACATCTTAATTCTTGGTTCTTAATTCTTGCGTTCTATATATTTGCCTTTTCAAAACTCTGTGTCTTTGCGCCTCTGTGTTAATAATTTTTCTTTTTCACGAACTTCTTTGTAATTCTTTGGTTCTGATAATCAACAACTAAAACATATACGCCTGGCTTTAAAAAGCTTACATTAATTTCCGAAACAATACTTTGCTTATCCTTAATCGGAAACTCCCTATACATTAATCTTCCATCAATAGAGTAAATACTTTTAGTTATTGTGCCAATATAGTTACTTGTTAATGAGTCGGTTAATACGTAAATAACAGGATTAGGATAAACATAAAAACTTGTTACATCGGCTAATGTGTCAATAGGTTTTGGTTCGGGTTCTTTCTCTGGCAAAGAGGAAGTCCAAATTCCTCGCCCGTGTGTAGCCACAACAACCTCGTTATCACGCACTTTAATCTGCCAGATTGATACGGGAGGCAAACCATTATTTGCGTAAGCCCAAGTTTTACCGTTATCGGTGCTTTCGAATAAACCTATTTCGGTGCCAGCCCATAACCTATTGGTATCGGTAGGCATAACTAACAAACAGTTTATCATTACATTAGGGAATCCGTTTGTGCTTTCAACTCCTTTATCGAAGCCCGAAATATCGCTCCATGTTTTTCCTAAATTCATGGTTCGGAGTATTTTAGGTGCTCCACTAATTGAAAATAAAGCAAAAGCTTCGTTTGCATTTGTTGGATGCGTAGCCAATCCGCTTATATAACCCATTCGTAATGAATTGAATACCGAAGTAGCCGAAAACGATGTGCCGCCATTTATTGAAACCGAAAGTGCAAGATATGGATTTTGCAGCATTCCAGCTCCAGCCCATACAACATCGGGGTTGGTGAGCGAAACAGCTACGTTGTGCATACTAGTTACCGACTCATCGATACTCCATCCTTCATTTATAGGTACCTTTGTCCATGTATTGGTTGTAGAAACTGCAAAAGAAGTGGTTTTCCAAACACCACCTGTACCAACAGCAAAAACAACGTCGGGTCGAGCATCGGAATTACTAAGGCGAGTAATAAATGGACCGTCTTCGTTAATACCTTTGTCGGCAGCAGCCCACGACGAGCCGCCGTTCTTACTCAAATAAAGCCTATTGTTATATACGCTTCCAATAATAAGGCTAGCATTTTTTGAATTCCAAATAGTTGAAAAGCCGTCGCCATCGAGGCTACGAATATAATTTGTAGTTAATTGTGCGTTAACGTTCGTTGGCGATTTCCACGTTCCATTGTCCTGCATTCCTCCTATATACTCTTGTTTTCCAGGCTTTTTATCAACGCCATAAAACTGAGTGTTTATAAGTCCGCCCGCAAGTTGTGTCCATGTATTTCCCTGATCTTTCGAAATACCAACCCCGCCATCATTACCATTAAGGATATAAAATGTTCCTCGGGCTTTGTCGATTGGTATTGGAATCATAGCATGATGATCGGGATGCAAATTTCTGTTTATGAATCCTCTATCGCCACGCCCATCGGAAACGGTTGTTGGTTGCCCCAAAGTGTATTTCATTTGTCCGTAATCGATTTGAATTTTCGATTCGGGCAACGAATTAGCATTCCAAGTTGCCCCCGACGCTAATGTTGGCCACAAAAAATATAGTTGTTTGTATGCTTGGCCTCCGTTTTTAGAAATATTTGCATCGGGTAAAGTATTATATGGCAAGGCATTAACAAATAAATATTCTCTACCAGTTTCGTCGCTAGTATTATTTCGGTTTATAAGATTAAATGCTCCATCGCGGTTCTGATCGCGGAAACTAATCATTAGCTGCCGATTATGTGTTACGTCCCAGGCCTGAAACGGAACTTGTATATAATTGCTATAACTATAACTCGAAGTTGGCACTCCCGCACCCCCATCGCCATTAGTGCCCGATGTGGTAGGTACAGTAAAGCGGTGGGCTAATTGCGATATTCCCGAACCGAACCGCAACTCAACTGCACACCAATCGTTATCTACTAGGTTAATTGCATTATTTTTATTGCCCAATTCCAAACCGCCACCAAGAAATTGACCACCAAAATTTACAAACGACAAAAACGATTCGGTATTTATTGGCGTAGCCTTAATAATTTGAGGATCTGACAATTGTGTTTGTTTCGAAAATTTATACGAGCCTAAGTAAACCCCACCAATGTAAACTATCGAATCGTTGAAAGGGTGGCACACAATTGCATTGTCGTACCAACCCTGTTTTGCTAAGTAATCAACAAAATTATCGGAACTTGTAGGTTTAAACTTACTCCAACTTATTGCTCTATTGGTACTGCAATAAACAAAAGTTAAGCTATCCGACACTTCGGTGCAAGCATATAATTTATTGGGGTTTATTGGCGAAATTGCCAGTTCAACCCTTCCGCAATTGCCCATGCCATTCGACGCATATTGCCAAGTTTCGCCGCCATCGGTTGACTTAATAACCCCAAACGAATTTACCCCAGCATATTGTGTTTGAAAGTATCTAGGTTCGGTCTTCAAATCCTGAACACTTAAGCCGTTTGAAAATACCGATTTCCAACTAATACCACCATCGAAAGAACGAAAAATGCCTGTATTAGTGCATATTAGCACATGGTTTTCGTCAATTGGGTTAACAATTATTCGGTTGATAAACGAAAAATCCTTGTTAGTTCCGGTTTGCGATAATAATTTCCAAGTAACACCTTTGTCGGAACTTTTAAATACACCCGATCCGGTAACCATAGCTGCTGCGCCAAAGCCTTCGCCAGTACCTGCATAAATAATATTATGGTTCGATTCGGCCATTGCTAACGCAGTAGTTGCAAGGTTTGGAAGGTCGCCCGAAATATTGCTCCATGTTTTTCCTGCATCGGAAGTTTTCCAAACACCACCCGACGCCGAGCCTACAAACCAAGTACTATTAGTAGCATCGTCGGGGTCGAGAATAATACTTCGAACCCTACCCGATATATTATATGGACCACGGCATTTCCATGGTAATTGCTCATTAACAGACTTTAAGTATTGGCGCGAAGTTGCTTTTTGAAATTCGAGCATTGCATATCCATGAAGGTATTTACTATATTTTTCGCCTATTCGAGTAGTAATTGCTCTATAATATTCCTGAAACTTTTCGGGTTTATCCTTACCTTCTTTTTTAAACTCATCTTCTTCCGATTCCCTTCCAATCGAAAATAAATTGGTTTTAAATTCAAAAATATTAAGTATCGAATAGCAAATAACTATAAGAAACACAGTAGATAATAGAAATATTAGCTTTCGCTTCATTAGAATATTTTTTTGCGCGAAGTTACGTAAAGCATTGTAACCTATTACGTCGAACAGTATTTTTTAATTTCTTACTGCTTCGGCAATGGAAAAGGTCGTTTCGACCTATTTTTTCTTCGGTAATATTAAGGTATTTTTCTATCCGATATAATGTTATCTAGTGGCTACGGTATAAAAAGTTACCGATTGCAGTTGATTTAATATCAAGCTACATAAAAGTTGAAGCTGACTACAATTCTTGAACAGCCAAATGTAACGACAATATTGCATACCATTACTGTTTTATCCAATAAGATTGATAAATTGCCGTTCAAAATATATTAATCAAATGGAACCGTTGCAGCCAACTTTTAATAAATATATATTACTGTCAATTAGTGTGATAACGTCGTTTTTAAACCCTTTTATGGCAGCATCGGTAAACGTAGCTTTGCCTAAAATAGGACTGGAGTTTGCCATGAACGCCGTTGCGATGAGTTGGATTGCAATGGCTTTTTTGCTTTCATCGGCCGTAGCACTTTTGCCAGCAGGTAAAATGGCCGATATAATTGGTCGAAAACGCGTTTTTATTTATGGAAACATAATCGTTGGAATTGCCTCATTAATATGCGCATTATCGGTTTCGGGTACAATGTTAATAGCTGCACGCTTGTTGCAAGGTTTTGGTGCCGCCTTGATTTTTGGAACTGGTATGGCTATAGTTACTTCGGCCTTCTCGCCAAAGGAGCGAGGTCGAATAATTGGCATTAATGTAACAGCAGTGTATTTGGGCTTGTCGTTAGCACCTGTGTTGGGCGGCTTTTTAACGCAAACTATAGGTTGGCGCAGTTTATTTTTCCTTACTATTCCTATATCACTTTTCGCAACCCTATCGATGTATTATTTTGTAAAAGCCGAATGGAAAGGTTCGCAGCACGAAACGTTCGACTTAAGAGGGTCGGTGGGTTACATGCTTGCCATGTCGGCTCTAATGTTCGGCTTTTCTAAAATACCCGACACCTTGGGCATTGTAATTGCTTTTGCAGGCTTAGGTGGCTTAATTGCTTTTGTTAAACTTCAGCAACTAACACTATATCCGCTAATTAACATTCATCTGTTTAAAAATAATCGAATATTTGCTTTTTCTAACCTTGCCGCACTTATTAACTATGCCGCTACCTTTGCTATTTCGTTTGTTCTAAGCTTGTATCTTCAGTATGTTAAGGGATTATCTCCTAGCGATGCAGGCTTATTACTTATTACTCAACCACTAGTGATGGCGTTATTTGCCTCTGTTTCAGGTCGATTATCAGATAAATACGATTCACGAATTCTTTCATCGATAGGAATGGCAATTATTGTAATTGGGCTAATTATGCTTGTGGCTATTAGTGCTTCAACGGAAACTCCTTATCTAATAGCGTGTTTAATAGTGTTAGGGGCTGGTTTTGGCTTGTTTTCATCGCCAAATACAAATTCGGTTATGAGCTCTGTAGAGATTAAGTATTTGGGAGTTGCTTCGGCTGCAATATCTACAATGCGTGTTACTGGCCAGATGTTTAGTATGGGCATTGCCACGCTTATTATTCACGTTTTTATTGGCGAAGCAAAAATATCATCTGTGAACATTACCTCGTTTATAGGTAGTATAAAAGCTATATTTTTTGTATTTTCGGTACTTTGCGCAGCAGGCATATTTGCTTCGTTGGCACGTGGCAATAAAGCCTAATATTGTATTTTCTGAGTTACCTTTTTCCTACAAAATATAGTTGCGTTTCGATAAAAAGTTTACTAAATTTAAATAATGCAGAATATTGCTAGCTATATACATAAAATGGCTCTGTAAAGCATTCTTTTTAACGTTAATAAACTTTTGCGATGAAATTTTGCCGATGGATTTTAGTTATTCTTCTTTTTACGTATGCAATTGCCTTATCGCAAGATAACCAAACTATTACTGAGCTCGAAGGCTTAGCCGTTAAATACGAAAAGGATGGAAATATTTTGGAACTAGCTCGTTGCCAATCGAAACTGGGTGCTTTGTACCAGCAGAACAACAACAATGCTAAATCGGTCGAAAATTATTTGAAAGCTATTAAAAGCAACGAAACCCTTGGTAATATTGCTGCGGTTAAAAATATTAGTGCAAATTTAGGTATGTATTATGCTGATATTGAAAATTACGATCAGGCATTGGTTTTCTTCAAAAAGGCGCTTAAAATTAGCGAGAAACAAGACAAGAAGCCCGACATTGTTTCAAATCTCATCAATATTGCTCAATCGCAGCAAAGTTTAAAAAGCTATGCGGAATCGAATAAAAACCTCGAACGAGCCGCCACTATTGCGCAAGAACTTGAGGATATGGTTTCGGTAAAGGTATGCTATACAACACTTTCCGAAAATTACGATAAGCTGGGAAATCAAACAAAATCGAAAGAATACTTCGAATTAGCATCATCGATAAAATCGCACCTTCAAAAGCAGGAAATAAACAAGTTCGAGACACGAACTCAACAAGCCGAAAACGAGGTTTCTGTGAAAGATGTTGAACTAAGGTCGAAGGATAGTAAAATTCAGCATTTAAGCCGCGAACAGCAACTAACACTCGATCTTCTTCAACAGCAAAAAGAGGTTTCCGAACTTAAGGACAGAGAGCTTCAATCGCAAAATAAGCTTCAACAGGAGCAAAATAAACTTGAGCATGCACGCAAAAAAAATACGCGTACAATAATTTCATCGCTCGGCTTAATTCTGCTAATGGCTTTTGCATCTATGTTTTTTATATTTAAACAATTACGAGCTAAAAAGAAAGCTAACGCCTTGCTCGAACAAAGCAATATACAAATTACCCAACAAAAGCAAGAAATTGAAAAACAGCGTGATATTGCTAATACCCAGAAGAAAAAAATTACCGATAGTATAATGTATGCACAACGGATACAGAACGCTGTATTACCGCCTTTGAGCATTATCGAAAAGGCCTTGCCCGACCATTTTATTCTTTATAGACCAAAAGATATTGTGAGTGGCGATTTTTATTGGATGACTGAAAAAGAGGGTTTCGTAATTATTGCTGCCGTTGATTGTACTGGTCATGGCGTTCCTGGAGCTTTTATGAGTATGCTTGGCGTTGCATTTTTAAACGACATTATTAATAAAGCTACTTTTAACCGGCATTTTCGCACGTTAACCGCCAGTAATATACTCAACCAACTTCGTGAGCATGTTATTCTATCGCTGCACCAATCGGGCATGGAATCGGAGAGCAAAGATGGTATGGATATTTCGCTTACAATAATCGATTTCGAGGGTATGCATTTGCAATTTGCAGGTGCCCATAATCCAATTTATATTATTCGCGCCAATAACATAATTCAAATGGCAGGCGACCCTATGCCAATTGGCGTTTACCGAACATCCGACAAGCCTTTTACTAACCAAGAATTTGAATTGGAAGAAAACGATTTGGTTTATTTATTTACCGATGGCTATTACGATCAGTTTGGTGGCACAAAGGGCTCGAAAATGCTAAGTGCCAATTTTAGGAAGTATTTGCTCGAAATTCATCACAAACCAATGAAAGAGCAGAAAAAATTGCTTGAAGAATTTTACAATAACTGGAAAGGTACTCACGATCAATTAGACGACGTAACCGTAATTGGATTTAGGTTTCAGCCGTTGTATAAAATTTCGAATGCACCTCAATACAAGCTGTGGCACAACAAACGCATACTTATTGCCGAGGATGTTGAGTTAAACTTCCTATTACTTGTTGAAGCTTTAAAGCCTACGCAAGCTAAAATATTTAGAGTGGAAAACGGGCGCGATGCTGTTGAGTATTGCCGAAATAACGATATCGACTTAGTACTTATGGACATACACATGCCAATAATGAATGGCATTGAAGCAACAAAATTAATAAAGAGCTTTAAACCTCTTATTCCCGTTGTAGCCCAAACTGCCGTTGGCTCGCAAGCCGATATCGACGAAATAATGGAAGCAGGCTGCATCGATTTTGTTGCGAAACCTATTAACCTTAAAACATTTTTGTCAACTGTACGAAAACACTTAATAAAATAATATGAACGCACTTATAATTAACGAAAACGACGACTCTACGCCAAAAATCATTCTAGATAAAGAAAAAAATATTTTAGAAATATCGGGAATTTCTTTGCCCGAAGATGTTATTGCTTTTTATAAGCCTGTTATTGAGTGGCTAAAAGAATATATAAAAGCACCTAATGCCAAAACCGAGTTTTCAGTAAGGTTAACGTATTTTAATACAGCGTCGTCTAAAATTATTTTAGATATTTTAGCTATGTTCGACGAATTAATCGAAAAGGGACAGGAAGCCTCAATAACTTGGTATTACCCCGAAATGGACGACGATTTGCTTGCTTCGGGCAAGGAATTTAAAAGTATGCTAAAAACGCCGTTTAACTACATTCCTTACGTGCAGGATTAAGAGATTTGAGGCTGTAGGCGCTATGAGGCTGTAGGCTGTAGGCTTGAGGCTGTAGGCTTGAGGCTGTAGGAACTTCGTTGCCACCAATAAAATATCGCTTTTCGGGCAAACGCAAATAGTTTTATCTTTAAAATCTTTTACTCCAGCCTCTAGCCTCCAGCCTACCGCCTAAATAGTTACACAAATTATAATTCCCAAAAGTTTATTACTTTTGAAAAAAATGCAGCACATTCAAAAATAGAATTCATATTAACAGTTTCAATATGACAAATTTAGCGTCAATTCAACGAATATTAAATTTAGAACCTATTGAAGGAGCCGATTTAATTGAGAAGGCAACCGTTTTAGGGTGGGAAATAGTAGTTAAAAAGGGCGAGTATCAAGTAGGCGACCTTTGCTGCTACATTCAAATAGATACCATAGTGCCCGAACTTCCTGAATATGAATTTCTAAGAGCGCGTAAATTTCGGGTACGAACAATAAAATTGCGAAAACAAATATCGCAAGGTCTTATTGTGCCTTTGCCAAAAGGTAAATGGACTGAAAACAACGACGTTACGAAGCTGCTTGGTATTATAAAATACGAAAAACCCGATAATAACCCCGAGCGATACGTAAAACCCCGAAAGCCAAAAATATGGTATAAGAAATGGATTTATACTTTTAAATACAACTACCTTTTCAAAGCTTTTCCATGGCTCCAAAAGCAAAGCCGTAGCCCTTTCCCGAAGCATTTGGTAAGCATTACCGACGAGGAACGGATACAGAATATGCCACAAGTATTGCAACAATATGCAGGTAAATTATTTATTGTAAGCTACAAACTCGACGGCTCGAGCATAACAATTATTCACTCTAAAGTTTTAGGTAAAAGTAAATTCCGCATTTGCAGCCGTAAATTTGAGCTACACGACAAGGATAACGATTGGTATAAGGTTTTTACCGATACTAATTTCAAAAATGAAGTTTTGAAACTAGTGAAACTGTTCGAAACCAACGATATAATAGTGCAAGGAGAGGCAATTGGTAAATTCAACGGCAATCATCATAATCTGAAACGCGACGAAATACGATTATTCAATATTTACGTGAATGGTAAACGGCTTAACCAGAGAGATTTTATAGAAACTTGCGTAAAAAACAATATACCGAATTGTCCTCTTTATAAGGAAATTACACTTAACCACACCTTGCCCGAAATATTAAAGGAGAGCGAAATACCCGATTTACTTAACCCGAAAGCCGATGCCGAAGGCTTGGTTTGGCGCTGCGTTGAGGATAAGATGAGCTTTAAAGTAATAAACAACAATTTTCTGTTAACTAATAATGAATGAGTTATTCGCGATTTTATAAACCTTAAAAATGAAAAAACATTTTGTAGTACTTTTATTCATATTACCGATTATGGCTTTTGAAAATCAATCGTGTAAAAAGGAAATAGCTTCGGTCGATTACAGCAACTTAAACAATTTACCAAAGGATACTGGTGGTGTGCAAAGAGCTTATTTTTTAAATAGTAGTATCGAATACGGGTATTATATTTACACGCCTTCGGGTTATGAAAAAAATACCGCCAATTATCCTTTACTGTTATTTCTTCACGGATCGGGCGAGAAGGGCAATAGCTTAAACGATACCAACAGCTTAAAAAAGGTGCTTGTAAACGGACCTCCAAGGCTTATAAAGTATAAAAAATGGTCCCCAAAATACCCAATGATTGTGCTAACGCCTCAGTGCCATGAAGGCGGCTGGGATGGCAAAAAATTGCATCGTTTTTTAACATATATACAAACTAAATACCGAATAAACACATTGCGCATTTATTTAACAGGGCTTAGCATGGGTGGCTATGGAACATTCTCATATTTGGCAGCAACTGGCGATACCAGTTACATTGCTGCCGCAGTGCCAATTTGCGGAGGCGGTAGTACAAATAGTGCTTCGAAAATGACTACTGTTCCTATTTGGGCTTTCCATGGAGATAGCGATGGTACCGTAAACGTGTCCAACTCTATAAATATGATTACTGCAATTAACGCACTAAAACCAATAGTAAAGGCCAAGATTACCGTTTACCCTAGTGTTGGTCACGATTCGTGGTCGAGAACATACGACGGTAGCGGAATGGGCACTGAAAAGAGCGATTACGATGCGTTTAACACAAGTATTTACGATTGGATGTTTAGCTACACAAAAAATAAATAGTGCCTCTAAGAAAACTCTTCTTTATTCACATCATATTATTTTTAAGGTGTTCATGAAATCGCTATCGCTAAGTTGTTACTTTTTTCGATAACTTAGCCGAAGGCGCTCTTATGAGCGAAAGCGAATAAAAAAGTAACAAGAAAAATATTTGAAACTCATTATTAATATTGACATACAATTACGTTTTTGACATTTTAACGAGTTTTCTTAGAGGCCCTAAATAGTAATGGGGCTGTTTTTCTCTGTTACTTTTTTATCGCTTTCGTAAAGCTGTTTACTTTGTCTTCTAAACATATTACAAGTAAAAGATTATAAATGATATACAATAACAACACTAGTGTTATTCGATAAATATTAATGCTTTTGTCCTTAATATATAATTTAATCAATTTGCATTAACTTCATTTTTTGTTATATTGCGCCTTTTCAAATTAAAGCTACGCAAATAGATGAAAATTAAATATACCATCGAATACCCTATGAATTGCTCTCCGCTGCTACTGTATCCACGGATAAGTACCCCCGGAGGATTGTCGGAGTGGTTTGCCGAAAATGTAAATGTTGAAGGTAAGAACTTTGTTTTTTTCTGGGACGGATCATCGCAAAAAGCTGAAATACAGCTAAAACGCGAAAATTCGTTTATTCGTCTACATTGGGTTGACGACGTGCAGGAAAATACTTTTTTCGAATTTCGTATAATTAGCGACGAACTAACTGGAGATATAGCTCTTATGATAACCGATTTCGCTGAAGCCGACGAAAAAGATGACGCCATTGATTTGTGGAACTCTCAAATTTCGGAGCTTAAGCATTGTGTAGGCGTATAAATATATTGCATTTCTTCCAACTTATAAAATAATCTTACCTTTGCCATCGTTTCTGGCATACATAATCTCATTATTTTATCATTTTGAAACGATTACATAAATTTATTATTTCGTCATTTCTTGGCCCGTTTGCTTTAACCTTCTTCATCGTTATTTTTATACTTCTTATGCAGTTTCTGTGGAAGTATATCGACGATTTGGCTGGTAAAGGATTGGCAATTAGTGTTTTAGCTGAGCTTATGTTTTATGTATCAGCTAGCTTGGTACCCTTGGCATTACCGCTGGCAATACTTATGGCTTCGCTAATGACTATGGGCAGCATGGGCGAAAACTACGAGCTCACCGCAATGAAAGCGTCGGGAATATCGTTATACAGAATAGTTGCGCCATTGGCAATATTTTGCATCTTCTTATCTTTCTCCGGCTTTATATTTTCGAATTACGTTCTTCCAGTTTCTAACCTAAAAATGAACTCGTTAATTTGGGATATTACAAACCAACGCCCCGAGTTAAACCTTCGCGAAGGCATTTTCTATAGCGGAATTGATGGTTACAGCATACGTATTGGCAAAAAGGATTACAATACCAATCTGCTCACAAACATTAAAATATACGACCACACCAAAGGAAATGGCAATACTACTGTAATGGTGGCCGATTCGAGCTACATGAAAGTTACTGCCGACAAAAAACACCTTGTTGTAACCCTATTAAGTGGCTATAACTACGAGGAGATGAGCGACAACCGTCCGCGAACATCGTCGAAAAACCCTGCTCACCGCGACAAATTTTCCAAACAGGAAATACGAATTCCATTAAGTGGGTTTAAACTTCAGCGCACTGATGAAAACTTGTTTAAGCAGAATTATAAAATGATGAGTATCCGACAGTTAAAAAGATATTCCGATTCCCTGCAAAACGATGTGAATTTTAAAACTAACCAACTGTATAAGAGTTTAATGTATTCGCAAATTCTTCGATATCGCCCTTCAACTATTCAAAATAAAGTACCAATTGATTCTCTGAAAATTGACTCGCTTAAACGATTGAACTTCGACACGTTGTACAATAAATTTACAGCGCAGCATAAGGTGAGTATGGTTATTAGTGCTTTATCCGAAGCACGCGAATCGAAAACATACATTATGTCGTCGCAAATGAATATCGAGGATATTGGTAGGCGAATGCGTAAATACCAAATTGAGTGGTGGCGAAAATTTACCTTATCGGGAGCCTGTTTAATCTTCTTCTTTATTGGGGCACCACTTGGAGCAATTATCCGCAAAGGCGGACTGGGTATGCCTGTAGTGGTTTCGGTAATGTTTTTTGTGCTTTATTATATTATTTCAATATCGGGCGAAAAAATTGCTCGCGAAGGCTTCATGGATCCCGGAATAGCCATGTGGATATCGGGTATAGTACTGTTGGCTGTTGGCATTTTCCTAACCCGCAAGGCAACTCGCGAATCTACTTTCTTAAATATCGATACCTATATAAATTTCTTTAAAAAACTTGGTAATTTATCGTTTAAAAAACTCGAACACTCTAGCTGAATAAGCTAGATTAATACAACATATAATAGATATAATTACAAATGATTGAAAATAAAGAGCTTGAACAAAAATTTGTGTTAAACAGCATTGAAGAAGCAATTATTGATATTCGCGAAGGCAAAATGCTTATTGTTGTCGACGACGAAAGTCGCGAAAACGAAGGTGATTTTATTGTTGCTGCCGACAAAATAACTCCCGAAATTGTGAACTTTATGGCAACGCACGGTCGCGGGTTAATATGTACGCCTATTCCCGAAAAACGATGCGAAGAGTTGGAGCTCGATTTAATGGTTGGCACCAATACCGCGCTGCATGCAACACCATTCACAGTATCGGTCGATTTAATTGGGCAGGGCTGTACAACAGGCATATCGGCTTCCGACAGAGCAAAAACTATAAAATCGTTGGTCGACGCCAACACTAAACCCGCTGATTTAGGTCGCCCAGGGCATATTTTCCCGCTTAAAGCACGCGATAAAGGCGTATTGCAGCGAGCAGGGCATACCGAGGCCGTTGTTGATATTACGCGCCTTGCAGGCCTTATCCCTGGCGGAGTTTTAGTAGAAATAATGAGCGAGGACGGCACAATGGCTCGTTTACCTGAACTAATGAAAATATCGCAAAAATTTGGTATAAAAATTATTTCGATAGAGCAACTTATTAAGTATCGCCTTGAGCGCGAAACACTTATAAAACGTGGTGCTAAAGTGCTTCTTCCAACAAAATATGGCAACTTTCATCTAATTCCATTTATTCAGCTATCGAATAATTTGGAACATGTAGCTTTAGTTAAAGGCGAATGGGCTGATGATGAATCGGTTCTGGTACGAGTGCATTCGTCGTGTGTTACGGGCGACATTTTTGGATCGTTTCGCTGCGATTGTGGCTCGCAACTGCATCAGGCAATGCGTCAAATTGAAAATGAAGGTAAGGGCGTTTTGCTTTATATGATACAGGAAGGCCGTGGTATTGGGTTGTTTAATAAAATAATGGCATATAAACTGCAAGAGGAAGGACGAGATACCGTTGAAGCCAACCTCGACCTTGGTTTTGAGGCCGATGAGCGCGATTACGGGGTTGGCGCAAGTATTCTGCGCGAGCTTGGCTTAGGTAAAATTCGACTTATGACAAATAACCCCGTAAAACGTGCTGCTTTAGAAGCGTATGGCTTACATATTGTCGAAAACATTCCGTTAGAAATAGAACCCAACACCCATAATGAGTTTTACTTACAGACCAAGAAAAATAAGATGGGGCATTTTATTGATATAGCAAAAAAGTAAAATTTAACGTAGGCTTTAGGAATTAGGCCAGAGGCTGTAGGAGCTTCATCGCAAATGGTAAAATTATTTACCCTTTACCCTTAATCCTACAGCCTCCATTCCCCAGCCTCTAACCTATACCATCATGACCTCATACGATTTTCGAATTATTTTTATGGGCACTCCCGAGTTTGCTGTGGCCTCGTTAAAATCGCTTCTCAATGCTGGTTTTAATGTGGTTGCAGTAGTTACATCGCCCGATAAACCTTCCGGACGCGGACAGAAACTACAAGAATCGGACGTTAAGCAGTTTGCTACAACTTGTAATATTCCAATACTTCAACCCGAAAGGCTTAAAGATGAATTGTTTATAAGCGAATTGAAATCGTTCGAAGCCGATTTACAGGTGGTTGTTGCGTTCCGCATGTTACCCGAAGTTGTTTGGAGCATGCCAAGACTAGGGACAATTAACCTTCATGCATCGCTACTGCCACAGTACCGCGGTGCGGCTCCAATAAATTGGGCAATTATTAATGGCGAAAAAACAACTGGCGTAACTACTTTTTTTATTGAAAGAGAAATTGATACAGGTAAAATCATTAACTATAAAGAAGTTGAAATAGAACCAGTTGATAATGCAGGACTGCTGCACGATAAATTAATGGAAGCTGGAGCAAAACTGCTAGCACTATCTGTAACAGATATTAAATCGGGTAATTATACTAAAATCGATCAGTCTTTATCTGCGAAGGCATATAATAAATTGAGGTTGGCGCCTAAAATATTTAAAGACGATTGCAAGATAGATTGGAGCGCATCGGTTGAGGAAATACATAATTTTATTCGTGGCATGAGCCCATACCCAGCGGCGTGGACTACAATCGCAAATATTGAAACCAACGAACGGCTATCGCTAAAAATTTATGAGTCGGAAATGCACATTTGCCAGCATTCGCAAAGCATAGGTGCCATTAGTACCGACGAAAAAAAATATGTTAAAATATGCGTTTTAGGAGGTTATATTAACATTATAAGCCTTCAAATGGAAGGCAAGAAACGCTTACATATCGAGGATTTTCTGCGAGGATTTAAAAACCTTGGTAATTACCGCCTAGTTTAAATTAAAATAGCCTCACCTTTCGGAGAGACTATTTTATAATGCTTACATCTGTTTGGTACCTAACATATTTTCTTTTACCCAATATTGCAATTATTGCTTTCTTACGGATAACTAACTAACTAACTAACTAACTAACTAACTAACTAACTAAGAGATTATATTGTGTTTATTGCCTATTGCTATTCGTGCGTTAATCACAAAAATATACAAGTAGTAACCCTCAGTTTAAAAAAATATTTCAATCGACATAACGAAGAAAAGGAGGAAGCCATTCACGTGCTGTAATTTTATCGCTTGTAACGCCTATTTTGTTTATTTTCTGGCATCCTTTCTAATCCCTCGATTAACTCGATAGTGCAAATTAGTTTGCTTTAACTTTTTCTGGTGGCTCAATATTGAACTCTTCAAAGTATTTTTTTCAACTTAACTAGTGGTCTGAATTTTGGGGAGCATTATCGTAAAGTTGTGCAGGGACTATTGATGTGTTTGATATGCAAATAAATCACAAATACTGCATACATATTCGATAAAAATGCGCTATTGTATGCAATATTTGTTATATTTGTATTGTGTTTTAAAATTATTAAATGAACAAAATTGAGAACTTTGGCATAGTACCCTTCCGCACAGCTGTTCTTTACAACTTACTCAGCCACTATAAATCGCCCAAAGACAAAGTTCGAAGGATGGAGCAAACGGGCAATATATTGCGCTTAAAAAAGGGTTTGTTTGTACTATCGCCGGCCATTGCAAAACAAGAACTATCCATTGAGCTAATAGCTAATCAAATATATGGTCCGTCGTATATTTCCTATCAAAGCGCACTTTCGTTTTATGGCTTAATACCCGAACGTGTTTATAACACAAAATCGGCTACTGCCAAAAGAAGGAAAAAATATGAAACACCATTAGGTAGCTTCGAATATATAACAGTTCCTGCAAAGTATTACCCAATTGGACTGCAATCTATAATAGTAAATAATACCTATGCTTTTATTGTTGCAAGCCCCGAAAAAGCTATATGCGATTTAATACTAGCGACTTCGGGTTTACGATTTCAATCAAAAAAAGCAATTCATCAGTATTTACGAGACGATTTACGCATTGATTTTGACAACAACACAAAATGGAATCTGTCGATTATAGCAGATTGCATAAAGTATGCATATAAAAAAATAGAGTTGCAATTGCTTTATAATCTATTAAAAAATGAATACAGTATTTGACCAAATGCTTGCGCGGTACGAGATAAAAACCAGCAATGATAAACGCAATGCTATACACGAGGTAATGCAACAAATTACTTTGTTAGGTCTATACAGGGCCGGCTTTTTTAATAAAGCTGCATTTTATGGAGGCACTTGCCTTCGCATATTTTATAACTTAAAGCGTTTCTCGAAAGATATGGATTTTTCGTTGCTCGAGAAGGACTCAAATTTTGAACTCGACACATACTTTGAAGCAATAACCGATGAGTTTAAGGCAATGGGACGCGAAGTAAGTATTAGCAAAAAGGCAAAAACTGCCAACTCTCAAATTGAATCGGCCTTTTTAAAGGACACCACCGAAATAATTAATATTCAATTTGCTACTGAACGCGCTATAAAAATAAAAATTGAAGTTGACAAAGACCCTCCCCTGCATTTTAAAACCGAACACAAATTGCTGTTATTGCCCCAAAGCTTTATGACTCGTTGCTTTACCTTGCAGGGTTTGTATGCAGGCAAAATGCATGCTTTGCTTTTCAGAACCTGGAAAACTCGCGTAAAAGGTCGCGATTGGTACGATTTTGAATGGTACGTTCGCAACGGAACCGCAGTTGACTTTACTCATTTAAAAGAACGTGCCAGCCAAAGTGGCTATAATGGCAAACAAGCGTTTACAAAAGAATTATGTATCGAACTACTAAAACATCGAATTAAAAACACAAATATTGAAATGGTAAAAAACGACGTAATGCCATTCCTTAAAGAAACTCAGGAAACGGAAATATGGAGTACCGATTATTTTTTGCAATTGGCTGATATGATTAAGTTTGAGTAGCAGTAAGCCAAGCAAGTTAGCATTTCCTTCAAAAAGCCTTATCTTCGCCACGTTTTTTAAAAATATCCCCGTGGATTACTCACATATAACACTTCTAGGCTGGCTTTGTGGAATACTGTCGGCATTACTCATTGGAATGGGAAAGACAGGCCTATCGGGTGCTGGAACCTTAGCTATACCGTTAATGGCCATATTGTTCGGGGGAAAACCATCCACTGGAATAATTTTACCGATGCTTTGCATGGCCGATATTTTCGGAGTTATATATTACCACCGGCATGCCGAATGGAAGCACATTGTTAAACTACTTCCATGGGCATTGGCTGGCGTGTTTATTGCCTTATTGATAGGTACATATATATCCGACGGCACTTTTAAAACTATAATTGGAGTTACTATTTTGGCAAGCGTGGCTTTAATGTTTTGGCAGGATTTCCGAAAGGAAAAATTCGAAATGCCAACAAAACGCTGGTTTTCGCCATTATTTGGTGTTTCTGGTGGGTTCGCCACAATGATAGGTAACGCTGCAGGACCTATTATGGCTATTTATCTTCAATCGATGCGGCTACCCAAAAACGTTTTCATAGCAACTGGTGCTTGGTACTTCCTCATTATCAATTTCACTAAGGTTCCTTTACAAATATTTTTTTGGAACAACATTACCTGGCAAAGTTTCACTTTTAATTTAATACTGCTTCCCGCCATTGCTATCGGTGCTTATATGGGAGTTAAGCTTGTAAAAATGCTTCCCGAAAAAGCATATCGAATATTTATTTTAGTTTCTACTGGCATTTCGGCGTTGTTTCTATTGTGAGAAAGCCGCGAAAACTTAAACAGCCATCTGTAATAGTTTAAAGTAAGCCTCGCGCCAACCCTTCCACTCACGCATTTCGCTTAGAGATTCGTTGTGCCACAGCGGAATAAAGGTTCCTTTAACTTGCTTTACCTCGGTTATAATGTTTTTACATTGCTCTAATGCCTCATTTACTGATAATTTCATATATTGGTTCAGCGTTCCGTCCATTACCTGAAACGGATTAATGGTAAAATCGGTTTCCGTTTCGGTAGATAAATCGTAGAAATGAAAAGGTGTGCATGTTCCAGCCCTAAACCCAGGCAAATCGGCGTAACCCATAGTGTAATCGTGGGTAATTCCGTTGTCTATTAATTGTTTATAGGTTTCGGGAAACCGCAGTTTTAGGAAATGTTGGCGACTAATTGTTACTTTTTTGTTTATTATTTGGCTTATAGAAGCTATTTCCGATTGCAGTTCCTGTACACGTACGTTCGAATGGTACGATGGATGTATCCCAATATCGGCATATTTACTTGTATCGAATATAAGTTGCTGCATTGCAGGATGTTCCGCAGAAATATTTTTGTCGTAAGATCCATATTTGCCTACCAAAAAGAAGAATTTGGGCTGTAATTCAAATTTAGTAAACCACTTACGCATTAACTCAAATGTGTCGTACGGGTCGGTTTTATCTAACACCAACGTACGAAAACGATGCATGGAATCAGTCCAATTACCACTTAAAACGGCCTTTGCAGTAGCTCCCATAGTGCGAACAAAACCTCTACACTTGTACGCATAAGCAATATCCACATCTATAGTTGGAACTAAGCAGTATTTACGTTCGGGAAACATAAATTCGGGGTAATGCTCTTTTATGATGTCCCTCAGCCATATAGACCATATATCGACAACAGGTTTGTGTAAAAAGCCATTCTTATAGGCTACCGATTCTGTTGCAAATGTACGTCCATGCTTGTCGAGCAATTGAGGTAAATATTCCTCATAACGAGTTATCATGTAAAACGTTGCAGCAAAAATATCGAACGATAAAGTTGGGCTATCGGATACAGGAAATAAAACAGGCATGTTATCCACCAAGCCAGTATTGGGGGTAAAAGTGCGAATACCTTTTTCGAAAAGCAGCGACTGCGGTTTAATTGAAACGCCTTCGGTTTTTATGTTGGAATAATTGAGTTTTGCTCCATCGTAATTGTTAAACAGCTCAATATTTGAAGTTAACTTGCATACCACATTTAATATTTGCGTGAATACAAATTTCGAAACAAACGAAATTCGGGGCGTGATATCGGTGGTGTATATAAGTATCATAATACTTGATCTTTACAATTACAAGAATTAGGCTAAAGAAGTTTATCGTAAATTTTCATTAATTCAAGCTCTTCCTTCTCCCAGCAAAGTACTTCGGCAGCTTTAGCGAGGTTTTGCTTCCAAATATTCATTTGAAGTTCATTATAAAGCATTTCCTCTATAACCGATGCTAAATACTGTGGGTTGTGGCTTTCTGCAACTCTACCTACTTGCCATGTATTTACCACGTTAGCAACTTCAACTAAATTTGAACACAGAACTGGTATTTGGGCTTGAATATAATCGAATACCTTATTTGGCAGGCTAAAACGATAATTAATGTTTGTGTCCTTGTCGAGCGACAAGCCTATATCGGCAAGGCGCGTGTGACTCATTAATTCGGCATAAGGCATTTTAGGTATAAAAATAACGTTTTCACCTAAATTGTATTCTAAAACCAACATTTTAAGGCGATTAAGTACATCTCCTCCTCCAACTATAAGAACTACTGTATTTTTTAGATACCTCGCCGCTAACACTGCTTCTTCGGCACCTCGGTTAATGTTAATTCCCGATCCTTGTAGGAGAACAATTTTCTTATCGTCGGGTAACCCCAAATCGCGTCGGCTTGGCCAATCGGTTCGATTAAAACGGATTGGTACATTTCGAACTACTCGGAGCTTAATGCCGTATTCTTGTTCGTAAAGATTTGCTATTGAGCCATTAACAGTAATTACATTTGTTAATTTGGGTAAAATAGACCCTTCAATTTTTCGCCATATTGCTTGTACTATTTTCCGGCTTTGCAATTCGGGTACACCGCAAAAATACTCATGCGTATCGTACACCAATTTTTTCCGACGAATAACCGACGCTAAATAGTTTGCCGCTAAGGTGTCTAAATCGTTAGAAACCAATATGTTTACTTTAGCAAACAATAAGTAAAAAAATAATCGCACATTATATTCGGCATAAAAAAACGCACCTTTAGTGAATAGTAGCCGCATACGATATGTTTTGTAATCGCGGTTTAAGAGCAAGCTGTTTTTGAGCAATCGACCAACTAATGTAACCTTAGCACCCCTATTTGTAAGCGAAGTAGCCACTCGGTGAACCCGTTGATCGGTAGCTAGGTCGTTTGTTACTGAAAGTATTATGTGTGTCATAGCTCCAAAAATAATACTAATTACTGTTACTTTCGACTATTTTGGTTGTGAATAATGGAAAAGGTTAATTGAAAAAACCGATAAAATTCAAATTGCAACCAACCAATTTAACATACCAATAGCTTTGCTTCAGCACAAAAGGAATTAAGTCGGTTGCTTTTATCTGTAAATCAACTCAATACAATACCGTACAATTATTTTATGCATTCAGTTAACTAAATATTAATAGAAAAAAATTGAATTATCAACCCGAAAATGTATTTTTAACAACTCTATTAAAACTAAAATTACAAATTTATGTCCGAGCAAAAGAAGTTTATTCCGTTCGTTTCGCCCGACACTAATATGGCCGAGTTTACCGTAAAAGCACTGCTTATTGGTTTGGTTATGGCCGTTGTTTTGGGTGCTGCCAATGCTTATCTGGGTTTAAAAGCTGGTATGACAATTGCTGCCACATACCCTGCCGCCGTAATAGGTATGGCCATTCTTAAAGCCACTAAAGGTTCAATTTTAGAAGAAAACTTTGCCCGTACCGTGGGATCCATTGGCGAATCGGTAGCTGCAGGAGCCATTTTTACTCTTCCAGCATTTTTTGTGGCCGGTATATGGGATCCTTTTTTCACAACTGGTCATTACATTACCTCAACATTAATACTTATTGCAGGCGGTGTACTTGGAATAATGTTTGTGGCATTGCTTCGCCGCGTAATGGTTGAGGATGTTGAACTGCCTTTCCCCGAATCGGTTGCTGCTGCCGAAATACATAAAGCAGGACAGAAAACTGGAGGAAACTCAAAATTCCTGTTTGGTGCAATGATATTCGGCGCAATGATTAAACTTCTTGGAGAGCTGAAGTTCTTCGCCGTAAACTGGGAAAAATTTATTGCTTTCTCCAAACAAACCATCACAGGCACAAAATATGCTGGCGAGGGTGGAATGATGGTGGCTTCGCCTGGTATAAGCCCTGCATACATGGGTGTTGGGTATATTATTGGTCCAAAACTAGCATCGCTAAATTTTAGTGGTGGTGTAATTGCTTGGGGCTTATTAACCCCTATGATACTGTATTTTCTGGCTCCATCGTTCGATATACAAGCAATGGCATCGGCATTTATGAGTTCCGACCCATCGCTTTCGCATGGCGACGCTGTCGATAAAGTCTGGTCCACATCGTTTTACACTATTTGGCGTTTTGTAGTTCGCCCCATTGCTATTGGAGGTATGCTTGTAAGTGCCGTGTTTACGCTCTACCGAATGCGAAAAAGCCTAATTGAAGGTATTGCGCGGTCAATTAGCGACGTTAAAAAAGCTGCATCGGGCAGCGAGGTAAACACACCACGCAACGAAAAAGATATTAACTTCAGTTGGATTGTAACAGGCATAGGCATAGTAGCTTTATTAACTTTCTTTATAACGTTTTTCATTTTTAATACCTCAGCGGTGGTTGCTTTTGTTGCTGCAACAGTAATGATAATTTTAGCTTTTTTTCTGGCAGCAGTTTCTGGTTACTTGGTTGGAATTATGGGATCGAGTAATAACCCAATATCGGGGCTTACCTTAACGGCACTGGTTGTAACAGCACTAATTATGGTTGCTCTTGGCGTAACCGGAAACGAAGGCGTGGCCGCTGTGCTTGGCGTTGCTGCAATAGTTTGCGTTTCGGCAGCTGTGGCAGGCGAAATGTTGCAGGACTTAAAAGCGGGGCACATTCTTGGCGGCACACCGTGGCGTATGCAAATTGGCGACATCCTTGGTGTTGTATTGTCGGGAGTTGTTATGTTTGGCGTATTAGTGTTTCTTAACGATGGCGATATTGCCAAAGGGCTTCGCGAAGGTTACGAAGGCGGTTTTGGTAGCAAAAACCTTTCGGCACCACAGGCCAGCTTAATGGCCATTCTTTCGAAAGGAATTGTTGGCGGATCAATGGCATGGCCTCTTATTATTGCCGGAATGCTTATGGGTATTGGCTTTATAATGATGCAGGTTAAAAGCCCAATGCTAGTTTGTGTAGGCATGTATCTTCCGTTAGAAACAACGTTTGCTATTTTCCTCGGCGGACTAGTAAAAGGCATTGTAGAGTACTTTGTTGAAAAACGTAAGTTTACCGAATCGCAAAAGGTTAACACCGAGAATATTGGTATTCTTTTAGCATCGGGCCTTATTGCTGGTGAAGCACTTATGGGGCTAGTAATCGCAGTTTTTGCCGTAGGAAACGTTTTCCTTTACGACCTTTTCTCGCTATTCAAAAACCCACCAGTAACAATTAGCATTGCAGTACTAGTGCTTATTGGGTTTGTTTTAGTTTGGTATCCGATAAAAAATTCAGAAAAAAGCACTTAGTAAACCATCTATAATGTTGGCTTTTTAATAGCTATGGCATTTATGCCAGTGAAAAAGAATGTATAGTTATGGGCTTTAGCTTATATATTGTATTGTTAGGGCAAATTAAAACAAAATGTCTTCTGCTAGTTTGAGTTTGAAAAATGTGTTAATTAATTTTAATTTAATAAGAATATGAAAATTAAAGGGTTGATTTATTTAATGTTACTTTTTGTAGTGTTTGTTAGTTGTGAAAAATCAAAAGAGGATGATGGAATTGATCCACAATTGTTATTGTCAGCAGATACATTGTTGTTTAATGGTAGTGAAGTTAAATCATTGTTTTTATGTACAAAACCAGCATCTGTGTGTAAATTTCAAATTACCTCTTCGCCTGATTGGATAAATATTTCTCCAAAGTCAGGCACAATCAGTAGAGATATTCAAGAGCTGCAAATGTCGTCATCTTTTCCCTTTAATGAACCAGGTGTTTATGAAGGTACAGTATCTATCTTGACAACATTTGGGAATAAGTCTGTTTTTTTAAGAGGATTTGTTGGAGAACAACTTATTTATAGCACTCCTGATTCGGTATATGTTGATGTATTTGCTAATAGCCAAAATATTACTATTACTAATGATGGCAATGTGCCTATTTCATATAGTGCAAGTGTTTCAAATGATTACATTTCATTAAATTCATATTCAGGAACTATTTTAGTAGGTAATCAAGGTTTAATTACATTTAATGTTAAACGTAACGATTTATTAACAGGTAATTATACGTCAAAGATTTTTTTTAGTCTAAATGGAGTGTTAGATACAGTTGTTGTATCAATTGAAAATTTTAAAGAGCAAAAATTAACGTTAACATCTGATGTTGTCGATGCTGAATACTCAAAAGCTAAGGATGTTTTAGTGTATGTATCTTCTACGCCTTCGATGATTAATATCTTTACGCCTTCAGATGCTTCTACTAGTAGTATTTCTCTCGACTATGTACCTACATGTGTTTCCGTTTCTTCTGATGGTTTAACTGCTGTCGTTGGTCATGATGGGCATATTACGTATGTGGATGTGCTTAATAAATCAATACTTAAGTCATTTAGTGTGTCGTGTAATGCACTTGATATTGTGCTTGGTAATAATAAATGGGCATATATTTTCCCAAAAACTGATCAATGGGCGAATATAAGATGTATTGACGTGGATTTGACAAATGACAACGAAGTTTTGCATACAGGTAATTCTATTTATGCAGGTACTAAAGCAAAATTACATCCCTCAGGCAAATATGTTTATGGAGCAGACAATGGCTTGTCACCATCCGATATTGAAAAATATGATATTCAATCTGGGCGAGCAGTTTATCTATATGACTCCCCATATCATGGAGATTATCCTATAAATGGAGATTTGTGGTTTTCTGAAGATGGACTTAGAGTTTTTACGAGAGGTAAAACTGTTTTAAAGACAACTGAAATTCAAGATAATGACATGCGATATAATGGCTCGATTTCACTTGAAACAACTTATGCTGCTATTAAATGGTTAGACCACTCATTAGTAAGTAATAATTTGTATATAATTTCTTCAAGTGATGATTATTGGAGCGGCAAAAACAAGCCCTATATATATGTTTATAATGCATCGAACCTTGTTTATAAAAGCAAATTTGAGTTGGAGAAATATTTAGTTCCAAACAATGGAGGAGGCGGTGTGTTTTACGTACCAGAACCTTTTTACGTTTTTAGTACTTCGACAGGTGATAAAATAATTGCGTTGACAAAGGCAATAGGTTCTGGTTTAGTAAATGAATGGGCGATTCAAATATTACAGAATGATTAACTAACTTGCCCTAACACTGGCTCATAAAGCATAGCTGCGAGTACGTTGCAACTTGCGTGTTTCAGCTTCGCTTTACAAGCATAACGTAATGATTGAGAATCGCAACGCATACCGCTACGCTT
>JANYAP010000078.1 GCA_025361285.1 Bacteroidales bacterium
TAGATGAATGATAACGAGGATTAAAGCCCCATACACCCAGTTTTGTGAAATAAATATCGAAAGCAATATAAAATAAAGCAATTATTAATATTGAAGGCATAAGGTATTTCCATTGCTTATAGAACTTGAGCGTCTTGTCGAAACTAAGCGCTAACGGCACTAAAATAGAGCAAAGCAGCAAAATAAAATATAGCCACATACTTTACATTTTTAAAAATCGGAGAGGGAAAACCAATAAACCAAAATTATTGAAATCGTTCTTGCTCTTAGGCCAGTGGTGGGCTGTATGAGCTTTTATAATTGCTTTTATAAATTCACTCTTAGGATTTCGCAAAAACATGATATTTAAGCGTTTATGAATAATAATATCGTGAATTGCAAAATACGTAAATCCGTACAAAGTAATGCCAATGCTAATAAATACAAAAGGTAAATAGTTTATTGAAAAGCCAATAATCATTAGCAAAATAGCAGGTATAGCATAAACCAAAAAAAACAGGTCGTTTTTTTCAAATCGTTTATCCTCGGTGTTTTCGGGCAAGGTGTTTACATGATCCTTTCGGTGATGATCCTTATGCCAACTCCACAAAAAGCCGTGCATAACGTATTTGTGGTTCGACCATGCCACAAACTCCATAAATAGGTAGGATATAATTAATAATGAGATGTTTATCATGCAAATATTTTTTAATTAAGTAAATAGTAACTGGCATTAAGTATTGTGGCAAAGCTTACCCATAATAAATAAGGAATGTTAATATACGCTGCCAATGCTTTAATTCGGTAAAACTGAATAAGCATTACAATGATACTCAGCCATAATAAGATAATTTCGGCTAATGCAAAGCCAATTTTGTTGAAATAGAAAAAAATGAAACTCCAACAAAAGTTAAGTGCTAGTTGAAATAAAAAGACAAAAATTGCCCGATTTCGTTCTTTGCATCTAACTTGTTTCCAAATTAGAAACAGCGAAAGACCCATTATAATGTAAAGGGTTGTCCATACTGGGCCAAACAACCAGTTGGGAGGACTAATTGATGGTCTAATGAGCGTTGCATACCATTCGGGCGCTGCCGATGAAGTAAACATTCCAGCCAATGCCCCTAATGATAAGGGCAGTATAATTGATGCTACTAGCTTAAAAAAGTCGATCCTTTTCATAATTCCTAACTTCCTAAAGTTGTTTTAAATACTTTCAAAAACCGCTCTCGTGCAAACTTGTGCTCGACAATTGGAGCTGGGTAATCAGATTTATTGAGATTTCGTACCCATTTTTTGGTGTAAATTAAATCGGGGTCGAACTTACGTATTTGTTCGTGCGGATTAAATACCCTAAAATACGGAGCCGCATCGCAGCCACAACCTGCCGCCCATTGCCAATTGCCATTATTAGACGAGAGTTCGTAATCCATAAGTTTTTCAGCAAAATATGCTTCGCCCCAACGCCAATCTATTAACAAATGTTTGGCTAAAAAGCTGGCAACTATCATTCTAACTCTATTATGCATAAAGCCAGTTTCGTTCAATTCGCTCATTCCGGCATCAACAATCGGGTAGCCAGTTTCGCCTAAGCACCATTTCGAAAACTCCGCTTCGTTGTTTCTCCAAACTATATTATTGTATTTTTTCTTAAAACATTCATCGGCAACGTATGGGTGATGAAATAAAATTGACATAAAAAACTCTCGCCAAATAAGTTCGTTTAAAAATTGCTCGTTCAACTCCATGGCTGTTTTAACAAGCTCCCTAATGCTAATAGTTCCAAATCGAAGATGTACACTTAAGTTTGAGGTTCCGTTTATGCATGGGAAATTGCGCGTTTCGTGATAATGCTGAATTATATTTTTGTCGATAATAGGCTGGTGATTAATAATTTCGAGGTTTTTAAACCCAATTTCATCGAGCGAAGGAACGTGTACTGGCATTGTTTTGAGAAAATTGTTTAGCAAGTTTTCACTTGGATATTGTACTATTTTCGATTCATTAAATTTACGTTTCCAAGCTTTGGAATAAGGGGTAAATATTTTAAAAGTACTGCCATCGTCTTTTACTATTTCCGATTTCTCGAAAATTACTTGATCTTTAAATAGCCTAAATGCTATGCCTTTACCTTCTAAAAATTCCGATATTTTATTGTCGCGCGCTATGGTTGTTGGTTCATAATCGGAGTTTGCATATACAGATGTTATTGAATATTCATTAAGTAGCTTTTCGAAAACACTCAATGGGCTTCCGTGTACAACAAACATTGAGCTACCTATATTTTGTAATTGGTTTTGTAATTTAGTGATGGCGTTATGAATAAAAACTACTCGTTTATCTTCATTACTAGGTACTTTTGCAAGTATTTCTGTATCAAATATAAACAATGGTAAAACGGAGGTGCTGTGTTTCAATGCTTCGTATAAACCAGCATTATCGAAAAGTCTAAAATCTCGTCGAAACCAGAAGATGCTATGTTCAGTTTTATTATTAATATCATTATTTATGCACATACACCTACTTTTATCCTTTCACTCATAACTCATTTCTTATCATTTATAATTAATGCATTTGGCAACATTAGCAAAAAAGGCAGTCCCTTTTCGTATTTCAATTCATTGTAATACAATCCAATACTTGCCAAATTATTGTAATATGCTTGTAAGTTATTGTAATAATAATATTCGCTGCCAATATACCAAGCCCTTTCGCCAAGCTTGATTGCCAAAAACCATTTTTCCAACAAACGGGCTGCACGGCCGTTGCCATCGTTAAATGGATGAATTTTAACAAATACAAGATGAATAAGCGCTGCATAATAAAAAACCTCTTCTTCGTTTAGAACCGCATTAATTAGCTTCGATAATTCATCCCAGAAACATTCAAATTCCCGCTTAACAATATTTGCCATAGCTGCTTCATATTGAATGCGATTAGTTTGCTGATCCATAATTAACATATTGCCTGCACGAATCACGCCTCTTTGTGAAGCAGGCAACAAATGATTAGTGGCAATGGCGTGGGCTTTATAGAAGTTTTCGAGCGATAAGGCATTGTCCCTTGCATATTCGTATGCTATATATAAGTCGTTGGGCTTCTCGGTAAGATTGGACAAATATTCAATGTTAAGTATTTTATGTTTAACATAGCTATCAACTTCCAATTGCTCACCTTCGATGCGGGAAGATGACATTACCGAAACTGCAGTGTAAAATCTAAAGTTTTCGACAGTCCATTCACGTTCTTTTATTTCGGCAAACGCCGATTTTATATCCTTATCCAATAAGGAAATGTAAGTATTTAAAAAATTATTGGTCAATAGTTTCATTAGTTGGCAAATATTTATATTACAAATTATCAATCACTTATCAGCTCATTCTTCGAAATTCTATTAATCAGACCATTAAAAATTAAATGATGAAAAGGGTAAACACTATACCAATACAACCGACCAATTAATCCTAGCGGTCGATATGTTGCTGTTTGTGTAAGTATGTCATTTTCATTTATTTTGAATTCCAACCAAGCTTCGCCAGGCAATTTCATTTCGGCATATAATAATAGTCGCTTTTCATTTTTGTTTGCGAGCAATACTCTCCAAAAATCGAGTGTATCGCCGGGGAAAATATCTGTTTCGCTTTTGCGACCCCTTCTCATACCAACGCCACCAAAAATTTGATCGACAAAACCACGTATTTCCCAAAGCCAGTTGCCATAATACCAACCTGTTTTTCCACCAATCGACCATATTTTTTGAAGTGATGCATCGCTATTTTCGACTTTTATTTTTCGAAGATCTTTAAAGCAACCATTTACAGGCACTTCAATATATTTCGAAATACCCTTTTGTAATATATCGCTTGTTTGAGCATCTTTCCAGCTGGACAGTACTTGATTTTGTTCAATCTTATCGAATGCACGTTTTATAGCTGTATCGTAATCAATCAGCGAAATATTTAGAATCGAAATTAAGTCATTGGGTTTGCAAACAACCTCTACTTTCATGCTGTTAACCAAGTTTTTAGCCAAGGTATAGGAGGTTGAAGTAACAAAATACAACCAATACGACGAAATACGAGGCGTCATTACAGGCACAATATATATTCTTCTTTTTAAACCTCTTACCAATGCAAACCGCAAAAGCATTTCTTTATAACTTAGTATGTCGGGGCCGCCAATGTCGTAACTTTTGTTGAAGGTTTGTGCGTTACCAATTACGCCATTTAATATTTCAATAACATTGCGAATGGCAATAGGCTGGCATTTAGTGTTTAACCAACGAGGTGTAATCATAATAGGCAGCTTTTCAACCAAATCGCGAATAATTTCGAACGACGCACTGCCAGAGCCAACAATTATACCTGCTTTTAATGTTGTTAATGAATAAGTTGCGTTGAATAAAATGCTTTCAACATTTTTTCGCGACGATAAATGCTTAGATAATTCCGCTTCGTTTACAATTCCGCTTAAATAGATAACTTGTTGGACATTTGTGTTTTGCATTCTTTCTTTGAAGTTTGTAGCACAAAGCTTTTCCATATCTTCGAAATCGCCTGATTGTGTTGACATTGAATGAATAAAATAGAATGCAACATCAATATCAGCAGGTATATTTAGTAAACTATCCTTATCTAAAAAATCGACTTCAATAACACTTAGCTTTTCGGAATTGTATTTTTTTGCGTTAAACCTGTTTTTATCTCTAACACAGCATATTACTTGATGTTCGTTTTCCAACAAAACTGGCAACAGTAGTTTTGCAATATATCCAGTAGAACCTGTTAAAAGAATCTTCATAATTCGCAATTATTTAGGCTGGAGGCTTTAGACTTTAGGAAAAAGCTCAAAGGTAAATCTACTCGAATTTACGTAAAAGCTTGTGTATTTTAGCTTCTAACGAAGCTCCTAAAGCCTCCAGTCTCCAGCCTAAAGCCTATATTAAACATAGTTAAGTTTATATTTCACATAGGCTTTGCCTAGTAGCATCAATTTAATATGGCTTGCAACCCTAATTCGCGTATTAATTATTTTATGTGCTGGTGTACTTTTTAAATTTTTCAGTAATTTTTTATAATACGTATAGGCTATATAAACAGCTAGTTTCGATCGTCCGGGCAATTCATTAATGCCTTTTTTAGCCTCTTTAAAGTCGGTTTCAATATTTTTAATTAACTCATGTTTAACATCTTCACTAAAATTGCTTATATCGAATTGAGGAAAATATCGGCGGTCGAGATGTTCAATATCCGATTTTAAATCGCGTAAGAAATTAACTTTTTGAAAGGCCGAACCTAGTTTCATCGCGGGTTTTTGTAGATGGTTGTATAGCTTTTCATTACCATTAACAAATACCATTAGGCACATAAGACCAACAACATCGGCGGAGCCATAAATATATTCATTTAACTCATCGGTATTGTTATAAACCTGCTTGTTTAAATCGGTTTTCATGCTTTTTAAGAAGGACTCTACAAGGTGATTTGGAATTTTGTATTTGTTCACAGTCAATGCAAACGAATGTAATACAGGGTTCATGCTAATTCCGTTAGCTATTGCATCGTAATAATCGCGTTCAAAATTATCTAAAACTAGCTTTTGGTTTATGGAATGGAAGGAATCAACAATTTCGTCGGCAAACCTTACAAATCCATATATGCCGTAAATTGCTTGTCGCATTTCGTTCGACAAAAAACTTACAGCAATAGAAAACGAAGTACTGTACTTTCGGGTAATTAATTTGCTTGTTTTAAACGCTATCTCATTGTATAAATCCATAACAATTAAGTTTTTGTTTATCAAACTACATTAATTATAAAACAGTGTTATGCCGAATATGTTTATAAATTTAACAAAAAAATTGTAATGGATTATCATCTAAATATTAACCTAAACTAACAGCGTAACCTATATTGTTGTAATTACCTCAACTTTTGGAGAAATCCATAAATCCTTCAGAGGCTTATACGAAGCTTTTGGGGGCTTCACTAGAACTTCCGTTGCCCTCTACAGAAGTTCCGTTCCTTTATACAGAAGTTCTGTTCCTTTGTACGGAGGTTCCGTTGGCCTATACGGAACTTCCGTTGCTTTATACGGAACTTCCGTAACATTGTACGGAACTTCCGTTGCTTAACACCGAACTACTGTTAGGAAATTATTTTTTCAACCAGCGATATAATTGAAAACCTAGCGAACCCATCAATAACAATAGTAGAAAGATAGAACTCGCAATTGATACTTTTTCGCCTAAAGCGTACGATGCGGGCTCGAAGCGATATTCGATTGTATGTTCTCCCGCTGGAACAACCATTGCCCTAAGTATATAGTTAGCTGCAAAATAAATCGATATTTTCCCATCGATATAAGCATTCCAGCCTTTGGGGTAATATATTTCGGAGAAAACAGCTACTTGCGAAGTGGCAGATTTACTTTTATACACCAACTTGTTCGGAAGGTACGTTTCCAACCTAATGGAAGCAGCCGTATCGAACTTAAATGCAGCAATAGCGGTCTTATGCTTAGCGTTAACAACGGCGGTGGAGCGAAGGTTTACTTTTCCTAATTCAAGCATTTCGTTGTTAGCGTTGTCGGCAAATATAACGTTATTCACAAACCAGCAATTGCCATTGGCTGTGGTATTTACAAGCGGCGAAGCGTTAGGCGAATAAATAACATATTTGGTGTTTAACATGCTTAAAACAGGTATGCTATCGCGTAGAATTTTCTGCAACCTCTCGTTTGTAAGGGTGCTATCGCTTAAGGTTTGGGAAATTGTTTGTAGCTCGCCCGAAAGATAAAAGTCGATTATTTCGTTATATTTCTTCAGTTTAGCTCCATGGTATCCGCCAACCGATTTATGATAATATGAAGTTCCGCCGTCGCTGAAAGGGTTTGAAAGAGAAAGCACCCTATAATCTGTTTCGAAACCTAACTCACGGAACGAAAGCTTTTCGCGTTCAAGCTCGGTATTGGTGACTTTGGTAGTGGTTAAAGCCGCTTCAACAGCATCATTAATTGTTTTACCTAAAGCGGGGTTAGTTTGAACTTCGTTATTTAAAATAAAATTATCGGCAACCGATGGACGATATGGGTTGTTATACTTCTGTTTTTCCACCCACATTTTATAGCCTTTTCCTTCCGATTCGTTGTTAAGGTAACGTTTATCGACAATCCACAAATCTATTAAAACCATTACGCCCAAGGCTATTAAAAAATGATTCTTTTTAACCTTGCCGGCAACAAAAAAATACACTAATCCACTTATTACCATTGTAAAGAAAAGGCTACGCAAAACATCTTTTTTGAAGATAGCTATCCGTGCATTTTCTAATTCGGTAATAAAGGTGTTAAATTGGGCAAGATAATTCTGGTCGCCACCGTACGATGCAGCTCGACGACTAAAACTACTCGCTTCCCGCACACTTTGAAAGTCGAAAAAAGTGCTTGGCATAATATAAAAAAGTGCAAGCAAACCATTTACAGCAATTAAAGTATAGAGGAGTTTCTTTCTGTTTATTACTTTCTCAAATAGTTCCTTAATAAGCAATACGGCGATAAAAGGAAAGGAAATTTGCACCAGAATAAGTATGTTTTTTGTGTCGCGAAATTTATTAAACCATGGAAAATGTTCGATAAAAAACGACAGTACGCTGCCATATTTCCACGATAACATTACTGCAAGCACCGTGGCTGCAAGAAAAGCCCACTTAATAGGGTCGGCAATTAGAACCATGCCTAAAACGAACAATAGAAAAATAGCAGCTCCGTAATAAAAAACTCCACCATAATCCTGATCGCCCCAGTACGATGGCGATTGAGCAACGTAATTCTGAAACTGAGGATCTACATCCTTCATAATTTCTTTTTTGTTGCCCATATAATTCATCGGTCCACCTTTAATATCGGGAACTACAGCACACCAAACTTCGCCAAAGCCCATTGAATGCTGTGTAATATAGCTTTCTTCCAAAGCTTCCTCGGGAGTAGCTTTTTCGCTAGCCGAGGCCGATGATGAAATAGTAAGTTCCGATTTACCTCGGGTTGAATATTTACCGTACTCGAACGTAGTAAACAAACTCGAAAACGACGGAAGAACACCTAGAAAGGCAGCAATAACAAGTATAAGCGAAACTTTTATAAACTTACCATATAGCTTGTTTTTGAAGTGAATAACCATTTCGACAATTACAATTGCAAGTATTAAAAAAACGCTATAATAGGTTATTTGCAGGTGGTTAGCCGCAACTTGCAAACACAGAAAAAAGCTAAGCAGAATAGCCCCTATCCAAATATTTTTGCGATATGCCAGCAAAACACTACCAATAACCATAGGAAGAAGCGCCAAAGCATGGATTTTCGAATTATGCCCAGCGCCGAGATACAACATGTTATAAGATGCAAACCCAAAAGCAATTGCGCCAATAATACTTAGCCAAGGGCTTACACCGAAGCATAACATTAGTATGTAAAACGAAAGCATAGCTAAAACAACGTACCCTATAGGGCGCGCTAATAGTTTCAATACAAGAGTGTTTTCGACAGGTACTACGTAATTGGAATGATTAGTAGATATTTGATATGCAGGCATTCCGCCAAACATCGAGTTAGTCCACAGAGGCTCGGAGCCAAACTTATCGCGATAATCGGAAATTTCCTTACTCATTCCAATAAATCGCTCAGTATCGGCCTGTTGCAAATTATACCCTTGCACCTGCGGAAAGAAATAAATTGAAGCTAAAGCAATAAAAATGGCAACCGCAACCACATGCGGAATAGTACTTTTTAATTTATCCAACATAGGAGAATATTTTGAGGGGGTTTGTTTAGTTTTTTATTTCTTCGAAATCGACATAATCGCCTGTATTCTTCGAAAACTTCTTGAATCCTCCCGAAGATTTATCGATAGTAACTTCGCCTTCGCGACGTTGCTTTGAACTACTATTCGCCGAGGCAGTACTTTGCATTTGCGACACTTTTTTTTCGATAAATTTGCCCAACAACAAAGGGAATACATACCTTGCAAGAAACCGTATAATTACATAAACGGTAGCAAATATTAATAAAGTACGGAATAAACCTACCATGGCGATTGAAAATTTCGGCTAAGTTATAGATTTTTCATCAATCCTCCACTTCAACAAGCGGTTTGTCCTTTTTAAGTTTCTTATTACGAGTACAGCCAAACATAAGGTTTAAACCCATACGAAAGTTAATGCTTTTGGCGTAAGCTGGCACAGGTATAGAATTGATTGTATTATAGGTAATAGGAATTCTATCGAATATCCAATACCAATTTAAAGGACCGCCTTTTAGAGACAAGCCAAACCCAAGATTGTCGGCTACGCCTTCAATAATAGAGTAACTAAACGATGTGCTAAGCGCTTGCCCTGGGCTTAAATTAAGCGAAAAAGAATATTGCGAACGTATATTCTGATTAATTAATTGAAAGCGAGATAGAAAACCCACACCCACCCATTTGGCTAATTGCAAGTTTGCTCCTGTATATAGTTTGCCCGATAAAGAGGTTATGTACGAGTTATGGTTAGTTTCGAAGGTGAAAACTTTTTTTAGCGTGTCTTCATATTCAATTTTATCATCATAACCATAATAATCAAAAGAACCGCCACCTGTAAAATTGTTTACATTACTTTTCCAACGTATAAACCCCAAATCGATTATACTAGCCGAAAAACTCAACATATCAATTGGTTTTACAATTATACCAAAATCGAGTGCAAAGCCTAAATTTTTACGGTTCAATAAAATAGGTTTAATACCGTTCCAACCCGATTCAATATCGCTAAATTTAACGCTATCGATACTCGCCTTTCCTTTACTATCGTAACCAATTGTCATAGTAGGGATAGAGGTATTAATTTCAATATCGGCATTAATTTTATATGCTTCTATGCCAGTAGTACCATTAACATTAAACGACTTAGTGTTAATATTTGCCATTCCAAACAATAACTTACCACGTAATCCAAATGTAAACCGCTCGTTTATTTCTCGCGAATAACCAAGGGCAAACTCTAAGTAGTTAGATGCTGATATTCGAATATTTTCATAATTAAATTCTCTATTTAATTGCCCAAATGATGCTTGATTAAAATTGATAAGCATTGAGGCAATACCCAATGGCAAATCGTAAGGCAAGTCCGTATTAACATCAATGCGTTCAGTAGTCGCAAACGAGAAATAATTATTGTTTACGCGAAAACCAAACGAAGGCAAATCAACACGGGTTTCATACAAAAAATCGCTGCGCTTCTTTAATTTACCCGAAAAAGTTTCCCAATCCATATTACTCTGTCCTGGCCGAAAATAAGTTGAATCGGTTGCCGTTTTGTAAACAAATACATCGTTAAAACTAAGTGCATTACCAGCATTTAATTCAATTCCATATAACTGAATATAAAAGTTGCACCGTGGCTGAATGGCAGGGTTTAGCTGCATCGACTGTGGAAGCCGATCCATGTAATACATGGTGTTGTTTTGCTGAGCGTTTATGCTAGCGGTTATTGCTAACAATAAAAGCATTACCGAAACAACGCGGGTTTTAGTGTAGTTGATGTTGCTCATAGCTGGCAGCATTATTTGTTAAATTGGTTTAACGATTTCACTTTTAAGCGTATAAGAACTCCTAACGAGGCTTTCATACGGTAGTTTGAATATATTTTTACGTACCTTTTGCCTTCGTCGGCCGTGGCAACGGTAGCATTAAGAATGGCATATTTCATTTTCCTTATTTTCTCAATTCTATCTCCATCAATACTAATGTCGATATCTTTAGCATCGGCACTTATTACCCTACCATTTGCATCGAGTATTCCCGAACTCATAATTGGTTGCGGAGTAGTTGTGAAAAGCGAATCGAGAGTATTATATACGCTATCTACCAAGTAAACCTGCAGCTTTAACTGAAAAGGCATGGAATTAGTTAGTTTTGTGTGTATTAGCAACTTCTCAATCATTTTTATATCGGTTCCATTTAGCATCGAATCAACATTCATACGAAGTGTGTCGTTTTTACTATAATTGCCAATTTTAACATCCATAGGTAGTTGCACTTCAAAATCGATATTCAAATGGCTTGTGTCGGTAACAAAGTTAGTGTGAGTTTTTCCAGCAGGATTTATCTTGCCTACAATATCATAGATAATATATTGTGGGTTTATGGTTAATGCATTATTAACACTACTGTTTGTGGAATCGAATGTTTGGGAATATTCTTCGGTAGGGTCGCCAAACAATTTAGGGTATTTATAATCCAATATCTTTTCCGATGCAATTATGGGCCTTTTTTCCTTAATTACGCCGCCTTCTTCTAACTGCGAAAACACGTTATTAATTTTTACTTCAACCGGTATACCCAATGAATTAGATGAGTACAGCACAATTTTAGGGTTATTTAAGCTAAATGCGATATTACCAGCCTCTTTAAATAACACCAACTTAACACTTGATCCGCTGGCGTTAAATAATTCGTAATTCCCAAAATATCCGAACAACGATTTAAATTCGAGGCTATCGATATACAAATTAAATGATATTTTACCAGTCTTTACAGCATGAGGGTTCGCTAAAGCTACATCAAAATTAACAGGAATCTGATTCGACGCAGCTCCTGTTGGGTTTGTTATAAGTTTGTAGCCAGCAATGTTATAACTTGGCAAAGGCAAAACCGTTTCAGAGGCATTGTTTATAGTAATTTTACTAGTAAAAGGAATGCCATTTTTAGTAAGCGTTGGAAATTTTATACGTGCTTCGCCACTAAAATTGAATGGTGCTTGTATTTTAATACTTAGAACGCCCTTTTTCAAATATATACTGTCAATTTCTTCACCATTATCAACTTTTAAACTAAAAACATAAGGAATTTTTAAAGGTATAGTGTCAACAATGGGAATTACAACTCCGAAAGGATCTGAAGGAGAAACAAAAGAAAACGACTGGTTTGGTATTCTAATAGTATCGACAGCATTTTTTAATAACGTATTGCGATAAACTATATAAAGTAAACTGTCGGGGTATTGTTTTACTAATCCAGCGCCGTCGAAGCCTTCCAGCAATTCCGACAAACTAAACGAGCCAGTAGCTATCGGAGCAACAATTTCGCCGTTTATGTTAACGCTTTTCGATAGCTTATCCATATCTATCTTATCCTTAATGCACGACGAAATAAAAACCGTTGCACCTGTTAATACCAAAACAAGTAAACTTCGAAAGTGAGGACGTAAAATATTCATTACTAGTAATTTAAATTTGACTATCGTAACCAATAGTTATACAAAAAGTTAGTACTACTTCCAACAACCAAATTAAGCCTATTTTCCGAATTGTTCAATAGCTTAATCGAAAATTGTGAGGCACCCTGCAACGGAAATCCTTTTTCAATTTTTCCATCGAGATTATAAAGGTAAATTTTTTCGTTTAAAGTGCTAACTATTCCTACTTTATATTTATTGGTAGCAAACTCATAAAAAGTTGGTCGAGCCGAAATTGGTTTGTCTATAGTTATAATTGACAGCAACTTAGCGTTTTGAGAATAAACTTTTAGTTGATTATCGTAGGTAAAAATAAATTCCTTAACTCCATCGGCATTAACGTCGTAAACATCGAAATAATGATTTGCAGGAAACGTGCCGTAATCAACAACTTTTACCGAACCATCTAAACTTATTAAATTAACCTTTCCCGAAGCATCGGTAACAACAAAGCGGGCTTCGAGTAGCGATTTTGAATTTATAACGGCAATTTTGCAATTTTGCGATACTGTAATTTTAGATTTTAAATTAACCGCCTCATTACCTTTACGATCAAGCACATACAGCATTTTATTATCGGTAAAAGCCAAAAAATCTTTTCCTTCTATGCGAAAATGCTGAACAGGTTTATTTGTAACGCTTTCGGTTTTAACAAAATTCCAACCATTAATCAATTTCCCATCTTTATCTAAACAACTAACGCTTTGGTTGTTATGAGCAATGAAAAACCTGTAGTTTCGCTCGTTTTCGTAATCTAAAACCGCTACGGCATTAGTTGCAGTACTCTTGAAGGTTACCGGGTATTTCTCTACAAAGTTTCCTTTACGGTCGATAAGTATTAATTGTTTTGAAGTATTGAAAAGTAGCTGAAGTTTACCATTTTTGTAATAGTCGATTAAAGCTATATCGCTAATAATAGGATTATTAAGCTTAATTTTCCAAGAGATTTTTCCAAATTTATCAATCATATAAATTTGATTTTTATCATCCTGAACAAATATCTCCAAATCGTTGCCATCTTTTAAAAATACAGGCTTTATTATTGGCTTTCCATCGAGTAAAATTTCCTTTCTGCTTCCAGCAATGGCTCTTTTTAAAACTTCTGGCTCGGAAAGCGTAACTTTCGAATTATCAATATTTTCATCGGAATATCTAATAAAAATATTATTATAAATTAAGCCATTATTCGAAGTGTTGAACTGATAAACAAATGTGTTGAACCGATTAAAATGGCTTTGTTGCCCTTTTAAAATGTCGACGATGTTGGTTTTAAGAAAATTTGCATAAAAACTTCGCGAAAGCGCTGGTTTATTGTAGAAGAAAAAATTAGTTTGCGACGAAAAAAATTCGGAGAAGTTAATAAAATCGGGATCGGAGCCAAGTGTTAGGCCGTCCGAAACTGTATTGGTAAAATTATTAAGCGCATCTGCATTATTACTAAATATCAAGTAATTATCGATAACGGCACAAACTTTATTGTCGCCTGTGGAAAACAAATCTCCAAAAACAAGCGCAGGTATGTTTCCAAACGGTAATGAATATATTTTTCGACTCTGGTCGTTCATCTTATAATCGGCAACCAAACTAGTTGTTTTAATACCCAATTTAGCAGCATATTCCGATACAAAATCGTACAACATATTATGGGCCTCGTCGTTACCTTTAACCTTCATTACGGTAAACGCCTCATTTGGTATCGAGTCGAACGTTTCGCCCATAAAAACAACGCTAACTTCCTGATCGAAAACAGTTTTGATGCTTTCGATAAGATCGATATTATAATCGGTTTTTAATGATTGTAGCTCTGATTTATAGGTTTGACTATTCCCATAAGTTTCCTGAAATAGTTCATAATCGGCAATATACTGGGTTAAATCGCTAATACCTATAGCGGCAAATGTGTTTGCAAGGGTTGGTATTTTGGTAAAAATATCGAGTTTAAGAGGTTTTTGATTTTTGAAAAGCGAGGCAATGCTCGATTTATCGGGGTCGGCAAACGAAAAACCATTGAAAATTAATGTGCCAGGTTTTGGATTAAGGTCGAGTTCAATCCATTGTCCAAATTTTTTAACAAAATCGATGCTTTTACGGTATTTCGGATGAATTAACTTCATAGCAAGCCTAGGAAATTGCTCGAAATTGAAATAGATATTAAGTAACGAATTTTTACCTGCCGATTTCATTGCCTCGTGCAGCTCTCTATTGTTAATAACCGATTCTTTAGCTGTAAGTTGACGAACTGCATCTTCGAGTAAAATTGCCGATTGGCTAACAATAAGAATACCGCTGGTATGCGTGTACGCGAAATTGTTATTTTTTTGCGATGGAAACGAAATGTCGTGTATTTCGGCTTGTTCGTATGTTCGGGTATTGTGTTCGAGCATAGTTCCTTTATAGTTAAGCATTTGCTTATTCAACTGCTTAAAATCGTTATCGGAAGTAAGTCGGAAATAATAAATTAACTGAATATTGTCCTTACCAGTGGCATGTCCGGAAATTAAAACAGGTTCATTTTGAGCTAAGAGCGTGTTCATTGCCACATTTGTCTTTCGCATCGAATCGAGAACCTCAACCTGTACTTTTAACTTCGATAAAAACGGAATATTAGAAATCTCGTTCCATAACGGATTGCTAACTATAAGGTTATTATAAAATTTATCGTAATTTTTAACTTCAATCAATAGTGAAGCATCCAAAGGCACAGCCCTATATAGCGAATCGGCAACGGGCTCGTTTTCGTTAACCAAATAAAACACCGAAAGTGCTATAATACTGGCTATTACAATAATTACTAAAGTAATCTTCTTAGTCATAAACCTGTATTGCTTATTATATCAGATTCAAAATTAGGAAATTAAATTACTCGCCATGAAAATACTTATCAACAAATTTAGTTTTTGTTAATACAGCAGATAAATATATAGTGGCATAGCAATAATAAAAATTGCTAAATTTGTGTGCAATAAAAACTTAATTTATGACTTATAGCTTTACCGCAGAAATAATACGCGATAATGAAGTTAACCAATACATTGGTATAGTGCCTGGTCTTCAAGGGGCACATTATCAAGCAACTACATTAGATGAATTGTACAATAACCTTCAAGATGTTATTTAGGTTATGTTTGCAAGAAATGACTGACGAAGAAATTAAGGGAAATTGACATTACACCTGAGGAGTTTATTGAGCAAATTAGCAAATTGTAATAATATTTAGGTAAACAGTGATTAATAATCAATATAATAGAAGTAATCAACCTAGCTGGAAAGAAGTTCTCTCCGATGAATTACAAAAACCGTACTTTAATGATTTAGAAATATTTATTGCCGAACAACGAAAACTGAATATTATTTATCCGCCTAACAATTTAGTTTTTAATGCATTCAATAGAACACCTTTCGATACTATAAAAGTGGTAATTCTAGGGCAGGATCCATACCACGGTTATAAACAAGCACATGGCTTATGCTTTTCAGTTCCTGAGGGAATTAAACCTCCACCATCGCTAAAAAATATTTTTAAAGAGCTTAAGCAAGACATTGGATTTGAGATTCCTACGCATGGTAATTTGGAAAATTGGGCAAACCAAGGCGTACTATTGCTAAATACTACGCTTACAGTAAAGGCAAACGAGCCTCTTTCGCATGCAAACAAAGGCTGGGAGACATTTACCGACAAGGCAATAGAGATACTTTCGCACAAAAAAGAGCGGCTAGTATTTTTACTATGGGGGAAAAACGCACAAGCAAAAGAACCACTTATCAACACATCCAAACATTTTATATTGAAGGCAGCACATCCATCGCCATTTTCGGCTTATCGAGGTTTTTTTGGCTGCAAACACTTCTCGAAAACTAACGAGATACTTGAAAAAATGAAAGTTGAAAAAATTAATTGGAAATTGTAAAGTATTAATTGAACAATAATATTCCGAAATTGCTTCATTACAATATTTCGGTAATCCTTAATTTAGGTTTGTAACTTAGGTTTGTAATATTAAGTCGTGCATTTACATGAACGGAAAAACCCTCCACATTTGTGATGCTTACTTGCATTACTGTCGAACATTCGTTTGAGATTCCGATCTTCGGCGGGTTGACAGCACCACTAATGGATTGCATTTGGCGAGTTCGTAAACTTGGGTTCCGAACTGAGTAGGAATGACACTAAATCGAATGTTTTATTTTATTACAAAGTCTTAGTGTGATTTTTTGGTGCTTTTGCGGCAATAAATTATGTAATAGTCACCAAGTCCCCAAAACTTACCAAACTTTACCGCAGTATTGTCGTTAATAATAAAACAATATTCATATATTTGCATCCGAAAAAGGTGGAAAGATTTGATTTGATTGCAACCACACAAAAAAATGCTAAAGCGAGGTTATTGCAATTAACATTTTTTCTATCCTATTCTTAATTATTAATTTAACTTACTCATTATGGGATATTTATTTACATCCGAGTCCGTTTCAGAAGGGCATCCGGATAAAGTTTCTGATCAGATTTCCGATGCGTTGCTCGACGAATTTTTACGCCGCGACCCCAATTCGAAAGTAGCATGCGAAACACTTTGCACTACGGGCTTAGTGGTTTTAAGTGGCGAAGTTCGTACCAACGGATATGTTGACGTGCAAAAAGCTGCTCGTGAGGTAATTCGCAAAATTGGCTATACCAAAGCCGAATATATGTTCGATGCCGATTCGTGCGGAGTAATTTCGGCAATACACGAGCAATCGGCCGATATTAATCAAGGTGTTGTTCGCCAAAAGGAAGAAGACCAAGGTGCTGGCGATCAAGGCATGATGTTTGGTTATGCAAGCAAGGAAACCGATACGTATATGCCTTTAACATTGAGCATTGCACACGATTTATTACTCGAACTTGCTGTTATTCGCCGCGAAGGCAAGTCGATGAAATACCTCCGCCCCGATGCAAAATCGCAGGTAACTATCGAGTACGACGACAAAAATCAACCTCTACGTGTTCATACTATTGTTATTTCCACACAGCACGACGATTTCGATGCCGAAGCTAAAATGTTGGCTTCCATAAAGAAAGATGTTCAGGAAATATTAATTCCACGCGTAACAGCTAAATTGCCCGAACGAGTAAATAAACTATTCAAAGGCGATTATATTCTTCACGTAAACCCAACCGGCAAGTTTGTTATAGGTGGTCCGCATGGCGATACAGGCTTAACAGGTCGTAAAATTATTGTTGATACTTATGGCGGAAAAGGTGCGCACGGTGGTGGAGCATTCTCAGGTAAAGATTCATCGAAAGTGGATCGTTCGGCAGCTTATGCCGCTCGCCATATAGCCAAGAACATGGTTGCTGCTGGTATTGCCGACGAAGTACTTGTGCAAGTAGCTTATGCTATTGGCGTTGCACAACCAGTTGGTTTATACGTAAATACATACGGAACTTCGAAAGTAAAAGTTTCCGATGGCGAAATATCGGTAAAAATTGATAAGCTATTCGATATGCGTCCTTTTGCAATAGTAAACCGTTTCGGCTTGAAAAACCCTATTTTCTTAGAAACAGCCGCTTACGGCCATTTTGGTCGCGAACCATATACCAAAAAAGTTAAATTTTACACAAACGGTAATGGCAACGGAAACGAAGTAGTTGAGAAAGATGTTGAATTTTTTGGATGGGAAAAACTCGATTATGTTGATAAGATAAAGAAGGAGTTTGGTATATAAAAGTACCGAGTAAAAAGTACCGAGTACTTAGAAATTTTATAGTCGTTTCTACTTACTCGGTACTAAATACTACGTACTCGTTGCTATTTCGTTAACTCCCTAAACACTTCTTCCAAACTTTTCTCCTGCTTTTGCATCGATAAAACCGAATATCCCTTTTCGACAGCGTATTTGAATATAACTTCGCGTATATCAACACCTTTACTATTGCTTACCAACCAACTGTTATCGGCAATTTTTCGAACCTTATCTACCTGAGCAATTTGCTTAACATCAGCTTCTTCCAACAACTTATTAAACTCTACCAAAACGGTAAATTCCTTATTGGCTGTTTGTTGATAAATATCTTGAATTAAGTTATTAGCAACAATTTCGCCTTTATTAATTATAATAATTCGGTTACATATTGCCTCAACCTCCTGCATTAAATGTGTTGATAGCATAATGGTTTTACTTTTACCAGCTTCCGATATCAGATTACGAATTTCCACTATCTGATTAGGGTCTAGCCCAGTAGTGGGTTCGTCTAACACCAGCACCGAAGGATTGTGTATTAGTGCCTGCGCCAAACCTACACGTTGCCTGTAACCTTTCGATAATGCACCTATTTTTTTATGTTGTTCGCTGCTAAGCCCCGTTAGTCCAATAATTTCCACTATTCTGTTCGCTAAGTTTTTTACCTTATAAATACCCCCTGCAAATTCGAGATACTCTCTAACATACATTTCGGGATAAAGTGGGTTATGTTCGGGCAAATAACCAATATGCTTTCTAACGTCAACCGATTGTTCAATCACATCGAAACCATTAACTGTAGCTTTGCCCATCGATGGAGGCAAGTAGCCACAAATAATTTTCATCATAGTACTCTTTCCTGCACCATTGGGCCCAATAAATCCAACAATTTCGCCCGTTTTTATTTCGAACGAAACATCATTCAACGCTTTTTGCGAGCTATAAAGCTTGGTTATATTCTCAACTAGTATCGACATAAACAGTATTATAACAAATTTTTAACCCTCCAAAAGTAATACAATACACTCGAAATTTTGAAATTGTTAAATAAAAAACCTTCAACCATATTGCAAATTCTTAAACTATAACCACTTACAATAAATATCGAAATATTTTAAAACCTCAATTAATATGCAGTTTCCAAAACTCCAAAATAATCAAAGAAATCTCAAACTCGTTTCAATAATTCATTTATTTGGTTAATTTCGTGGACGCAAAAAAATACTGGGGAACTGAGACCTAAACACCAAATAGTTGCACAGTCTTCGTTTTTCTTATTTTATTAACGTACATAAACTTAGTAAGTTACGCAATTTTGCATGTAACTGAAGGGGCGAAGCTGTGAGATAGTGTTGCTTTTTCAGGAATCGAATCGCAAATTCGAACTGCAAAGCCTCGAAGCCGATAAACGGATGAAGGAAGCTGAAAAGCAGATGAAGGAAGTTAGAGATTTACAAAAGGAAACCTCAAAGCAAATGAAGGTAACCGATAA
>JANYAP010000082.1 GCA_025361285.1 Bacteroidales bacterium
GTCCTGACGTGAACCTGTCATTAACTCATTAAACCGAAGTTGTATAGGTTGCGAGAACTCGAATTTAACCCCTGCCAAAACGGCCAGTTTCTCTTCCATTTTTTCAACCAGTTCTTCACGGGTTTCGGCGGTTGTCCACTCGCTTTTTGGTTTGAGGGTTATAATATAATCGCCAGATTCCATTGGTGTGGGGTCGGTTGGTATCTCTCCAGGACCAATTTTACAAACCAAATGTTTTATTTCGGGAAAGTTGTTTCGCAATATGGTATTGGCTCGTTTCACTTCTTCCACTGTATTTGCAGGTGAACCGCCTTGCAAGGTAATTACCAATCCTGCAAGGTCGCCTTCTTCGAGCTGCGGAATAAACTCGCCTCCCAATCGGGTAAACAGGAACAAACTACCGATAAAAAGCACTACCGAAGTAAGAACAATAGCTAATTTACGGCGAAGTGCAAAAGCGATAACAGGAGTAAAAGCCTTGTGTAAGAAATCCATTATCTTATCGGAAATATTCCGTTTGTGTTCGGTATTTTTGCTCAGGAAAAGCGACGAAATCATGGGAACCCATGTAAGCGACAAGATAAATGCCCCCAGAATAGCAAAACTAACTACCTGTCCCATTGGTTTAAACATTTTACCTTCGATGCCAACCAAAGCCAGAATAGGTAAGTAAACAATCAGAATAATTATTTGACCAAACGTTGCTGAATTCATCATCCGTTTGGCAGATTCAAATACATTTTCGTCCATTTGTGGCTGCGTGAGCCGTTTAATGCCAGTATGATGGTGTTTGCTCATGCTAATGCGGTGAACAATGCTCTCGACTATAATTACCGCCCCGTCCACAATTAAACCGAAGTCGATAGCCCCAAGGCTCATAAGATTGCCCGAAACGCCAAAAAGCTGCATCATGCCAATAGCAAAAAGCATAGCTAGCGGTATTACCGAGGCAACAATTAAACCCGCCCTGAAATTACCAAGCAACACGACTAAAATAAAAATAACAATCAAAGCTCCTTCGAGAAGGTTTTGGGTAACTGTGCCAATTGCACGGTCAACTAAGTCGGTACGGTCGAGGTAAGGAGTTATTTCGATACCTTCGGGAAGCGATTTTTGAATGGAAGTAATTTTTTCCTTAACCTGCCCGATAACTTCATTTGCGTTCGCCCCTTTGAGCATCATCACCACGCCGCCCACGGCTTCGGTGGTGTCGGATACTAAAGCACCGTAGCGGGTTGCGTGTCCGAACTGTACCGTTGCCACATCACGCACCAAAACGGGAATGCCATTTATGGTTTTTACAACAATATTTTCGATGTCGTCGAGTGTTTTAACCAAGCCAATGCCACGAATAAAATAGGCTTCGGGCTTTTTATCAATATAGGCACTCCCTGTGTTCTCGTTGTTGTTTTCGAGTGCTTCGAAAATATCGGTTAACGACAGGTTCATTGACCTCAAGCGATCGGGTTTTACCGCTATTTCATATTGCTTTACAAATCCGCCATAACTGTTTACATCCGCAACACCAGGCGTGCCAAGCATTTGGCGGCGTACAATCCAATCCTGATAAGTACGCAAGTCCATTGGTGTAAACTTATCCTTATACCCATCTTTTATTTCGAGAGTGTATTGGAAAATCTCGCCCAAACCTGTTGAAATGGGTGCCATTTCAATTTTTGCCAACCCTTGCGGTATCTGGTCTTCGGCTTCCTTAAGCCGTTCGCTAATTTGCTGCCGTGCCCAGTAAATATCAACATTGTCCTTAAATACAACGGTAACAACCGATAAACCCAATCGGGAAATGGAGCGAAGCTCTACAACATTGGGGATATTGGCAACGGAAACTTCAACGGGTGCGGTTATGAAACTCTCAACTTCCTGAACCGCCAGCGATGGCGCACGGGAAATAACCTGTACCTGATTGTTTGTAATATCGGGAACTGCATCAATGGGCAGATGAACAAGCGAATACGTGCCCCAAGCAACCAAAGCAAGGGCAAATAGTCCGATAATCAGCTTGTTTTTTATCGAAAATCGAATGATTCGTTCTATCATAATGAATATAAAAAAAGTTAATACATAAATTCCTTCACAAGCCCACAGCGAACGAGTGAAATATTAAAAAATGGAAATTGTATTAGCTTAATTTAGGCGGTTGCCAAATGGAGGTAAAAAGTGGAGAAACAAAGGAATTATTATACTCTGTTAGTAGTTTTTGTGCAATAGGGGTAAAAGTAAAATGAATAGACGAGTTGCTTACAATAGGCGAAACGCAACAATCGCAAGTGCAAAATGGTGAGCAATGGTCAGCGTCGTGTTCGTGTTCGTTGGATGAAGAAGTGGCGAGTTCGGTTTTATGCAAGTTATCGTCATTTGGGACATCAACGCAAGGAATTACGGTAAGTACCAAAACATAAACTAACAATATGTAAGTTAAAATCTTCATCATTTCCGATAGCAAAGATAAACGAAATATTCGCCGGAATTGTACTTTCGGAAAAAAAAGAATGCTGGAGAAATGAGTTGCTATTGATGACTAGGAAAAGTACTGAAATATAACGATTTAGCGAATAAAATATAATTGAGATAATTTCTGGCTTTATATTTGGTATTCTATACTCTTTTGATTCTTTATCAATGTGTTATATATTTCATAAGCAGCCCAAGCATCGGTGGCAGCGTACATTTGTTGGGGTAGTGTTAATTCGTCATTTTCCCAATTTGTTAGTTGTTGCGATTTGGAAATTCTGAAATTCATAATAATACCCGACAGTTTAGATAATCCACTGTTTTCGATTCCGAAATTACGCACAAAATCTTGCAGTTCCACAAAACCTTCGTGGCGAAAATGGTGATGTTGCTTAAGATATCGGATATCGTCGCGTATAGCAATACCAACTTTAAGCTGCTTTGGGTTCGAAAGAATACCAATAATACCGCCCATTAGCCCCATTTTATTAAGCCGGAACAAATAAGCATCGGTGCCGGTAGAAAGCTGAAGCAGCGATACTCGGTGGAATTGACCTTTAGTAAACGATGGCTTTGTTTCGGTATCGAAGCCTAAAACAGGCTCGTGAGCAAGGGTTTTACATGCATGCTCGGCTTTGTTTATATGGTCGATTAAATGAATACGACCCTTAAACTGGCTTATTGGAAGTAACTGCAACTCCTCTTTGCTTATGCTTGGCATGTACATCCTATATTCCTTCTTTCAACATGTCGTTAATGGCCTCGGTGTCAATTATTTCATCATCCTCATCGTCGTTTTCGGCAATTTCATCTACCTCATCGTTTAATGGGTTACGAAAAATTGTGCCGTCCTTCTTTGTGTAACGTACATTATGCAAAGCTCTTAGCACGCCAAGTAATTTTATGCCCCAATACTTCTCGAAACTTGTTAAACACTCAATTAATGAGTCGTTTATGCTTTCAAATGTGCCCTCGGCATACCAATTTACGAAATCGTAAAAATCTTGGTATATGTCGGTTAAATCTTCCGACAATGATGCCTGAAACGATCGGGTATTAGCTGGTTTAGTAGGGTCTATTATCTCGGTATACGCATCGCGATTATCTAAAATGCGCTTTACGGTTTCTCTAACCTTATTATATTGTTTTTCGGAAAGAAATTTTTGCGACTCACTTTCATAGCGTGTTTGAAAGCGTGTTACCTCGAATGTTTGACGATAAATGTCCATTAATTGCGCCGATGCCTTATCGATAAACTCGTGCAGAGGCATTTTTTCGATACGGTCGAGCAATTTGCAATACTCCAATGAAAGTCGTACTAATTCAGCACCTTCATCTCTTTTGTCGTTTCTGTTTTTCTCCATAAAACTTTGATTATGGCGCAAAAATAATATAAACAGTTTATAACACCTAATTCTGTTTAAGCAACTTCAAAAATTACTTTTCCCGCCCAGGTTGAATATTTTTTATTTTCACATTTGTAATTTGTTATTTGCACATCTGTCATTTCCTCATTCTTATCTCAAAATTCTTGCTATACTCAGGGCTCTCTGGTATTTCTGTGCGTTGCGATTATGTTGGTCGAGGGTTCTGGCGAAGTTATGAGATCCCGAAAAGTCCTCTTTTGCGCAAAAGTATATGTAATCGTGTCGTTGATAATTAAGTACTGCATCGATAGAGGCAATAGAAGGAACGCAAATAGGTCCTGGTGGCAGCCCTTGGTATTTATATGTATTATAAGGCGAATCGGTTGTAAGGTGCTTTGTAAGAATACGTTTAATGCTAAAGTCGCCAAAAGCAAACCGCACCGTTGGATCGGCCTGAAGAGGCATACGTTTGTTTAATCTATTTATATAAACCCCCGCCATGATTGGCTTTTCGGCATTTTTTTGGGTTTCCTCTTCAATAATCGATGCCAAAATCGACACCTCTATCTGGCTCATTCCTATGCGAGTACACTTATTCATGCGGCTGTTGTTCCAAAACTTTTTATATTCGGAATGCATCTTTTTAATAAATTGTTCGGCCGATGTGTTCCAATACATTTCGTAGGTATTGGGTATAAATATGGCTGTAATGGTTTGCGAATTGAAACCATATTGCCCCAAATACACATCGCTGTTTAGCAGGCTAAGAATCGAATTATTGTCGGCTTCAATTTGCGCCGATACATACGCAGCTAAATCGCTCTTAAACCGCACGTTGTGGAATATTATGCGTACAGGTGTTTGCTGGCCCGCCCTAAGCATAGTTAAAAGCTTGCGATTGCTCATTCCATCTTTTAAAAGATACTTACCAGGCTTAATATGAGTAGTATAATTCATCTTGTCGGCCATCCACTGAAACGATTTTACGTCCTGCAAATATTTTTGCTGTGTAAGTGTGTTTAACACTTGCTCGAAGTTGGCACCGGTGTTAATAAATAGAAACGACTGTTTTTTTTGAAGTTCAATACGTACATTTGGTTTATAGAATTGAAGATAACCCCATCTACCAGCAACTGCAACAAGCAAACAACATATTACGAGGCCAATCCAAACAATATTACCCTGTTTCGATTTAACGGTGCGTTTCGCCTTAGTTTTAACCATTTGTTTAGTGTATTATAAGTAGTAAGATATTAGTCGTAAGTAGTAAGACAAAAGAACCAAGATACAAGACAAAAGTCGTAAGTCTGTAGGCGCAAGACTATTTTCTTACGACTACGGTCTTACGACTAATATCTTCCGACTTCTGACTTCCGACTTCTTTTCTTACTTAAGCTTCGCCAAAACTTCTTTCATTTGCTTGAAGGCCTTTGTAAGCTTTTCGTCGGAGTTGGCGTACGATATGCGTATGCACTTTGGTTCGCCAAAAGCATCGCCTGGAACCGTGGCTACAAAGGCTTTGTCGAGCAAATAAACACAAAGATCCATATCGTTTTTTATGGTTGTAGTGCCATCGCTCTTGCCGTAATAGTGGCTAACATCGGGAAATACGTAAAATGCACCATCGGGTACGTTACATTTCAAACCTGGTATTTCTTTCATTAAGCCCAACACCAAGTCGCGACGGCGTTTGAAGGCTTTGTTCATGTCCTGTGTGTATGTATTGTCATGCGTAAGTGCGTTAATAGATGCACGTTGCGCAATTGTTGATGCGTTGGTGGTCATCTGTCCCTGTAATTTGGAGCAGGCTTTAGTTAGCCATATAGGTGCAGCCATATAACCAATTCGGTATCCAGTCATTGCATAACCTTTCGACACTCCATTTATTATAATGCAACGTTCCTTAATCTCAGAAAACTCGGCAATAGAAACGTGTTTTCCTACAAAGTTAATGTGTTCGTAAATTTCGTCGGAAATTACAAAAACGCGAGGGTATTTCATCAGCACGTCAACCAATGCCTTTAGTTCGGCCTTATTATATAGGCTTCCGGTAGGGTTGGACGGAGAGCAAAGCATGATAGCTTTAGTTCTAGGGGTAATGGCTTTCTCGAGCTGCGCTGGTGTAATTTTGTAATTGTTTTCGAGCGTTGTAGGAAGAATAATATTCGTTCCCTGCGCCAACTTTACCAATTCGGCATAGCTAACCCAGTATGGAGCTGGAATAATTACTTCGTCGCCTTCGTCTATTAAGCACATAATGGCATTTGCCAGCGAATGTTTAGCTCCGTTGGAAACAATAATTTGCTCGGGTTTGTAATCGAGGTTATTTTCGTTTTTTAACTTGGCTGAAATAGCCTTCAATAGTTCGGGATAGCCGTTTACAGCCGAATAAAACGAGAAGTTTTCGTCAACGGCTTTTTTAGCTGCCTCTTTTACATGCGGAGGGGTAAAAAAATCGGGTTCGCCAACGGTAAGGTTTATTACGTCAACTCCCTGAGCTTGCAAGTCCTTGCTCTTTTGGTTCATAGCAATAGTTTGAGATTCGCTCAAACTGTTAATTCTTTTCGACAGATGTTCCATACAATTAATTTTATCTTTTTATTCTGCTTTTTTATCGCTTAAAAATACTGCTTTTATATAAAACTTAATGAATATTTTTGTTGATTTGTGTAAAAAAAATATTGTAAGCCATGCTTGAAGTCCTAAAATACACCATTCCATCGATAGTTTTATTTTTTACGGTATTCTATATACTGCATTCGTACTTCGAGGATATTGAAAAGAAACGCCAGATAAAGGCTATATTAAAAAACCGAAAGCTTATAACGCCATTGCGATTACAGGCTTACGAGCGTATTATACTATTGTTGGAACGCATTTCGCCCGAGTCGTTAATTTTACGTACCAGCTTAATGGGTATGAGCAGTAATCAGTTACAATCGGAAATGCTTAGTTCGGTACGAGCCGAGTTCGAGCACAACCTATCGCAACAGCTATACGTATCCAACGAAGCCTGGGAAATGATAAAGAGCGCGCGAGCCAACACTATTAAGCTTATAAACACTGCCGCCGAAAAAATTCCAACTAATGCACAGTCGATGCATTTAAGCACCACCATACTCGAAATGGTTATGGAGATGGATAAAACACCATCGGCCAGCGCAATAGAATTTTTGAAGAAGGAAGTGCAGACGTTGTTTTAGGAGGTTGTTTATAATTGCAATACTTCGGTAAACTTTTTGGTAAGTTTTGGAGATTTAGACATCCAATACTTCCGTAATTTAAACTGCGACCGTTTCAAAAATGAGTTGTAAATTTGTGAAAGGAAAAAGGGTTTCAGTTTGGTTTAAAAATGCGCATAATTCTTTCACGGCTTTGTTAGCCCTTGGTGTGGATAACGAATGCAAC
>JANYAP010000099.1 GCA_025361285.1 Bacteroidales bacterium
TTTTCAACTATTTGATAATCTGCGAATCTGTGGCATGTATTTTTTAGAATTAAAAATTATTTCGACATTACGGATAGACACTAATTAATAGGCAGTATACCAGCTGGCATTAATTTGGGCGAAATGATATACTGGGGTGGGTAAATGGGTAATAATTTCCATACTTCTTTAAAAGTAACAATTCAAACAGATGAATAACTAAATTATAAACGCGAGCCAAACATTTGAATTATAAGCGGTTTTTTTATGTTTTATAGTGTAAAAATAAAAAACCTTTGTAAGTATTTAATTTACAAAGGTTTATTTTTATTAGTTGTGGAGCTGGAGGGAGTCGAACCCTCGTCCAAACAAGAAACCGATAAACTTTCTACATGTTTATTTGATTATTGGTTTTCGAATTGCAAGTGGAAACCAACATCCGATTGCAACCTTATTCCCTTAATTTTGCCCGAAAAGCAGGACATTTTTCGAACTAGCCCGAACTCACGTACACCACTGGGTCGGAAAGCGCCAGGCGGGCTCGCCGAGTGATGTCTTGTCCCAAGCACCTAGGCGAGGGATTAAGCTTTATTCACTTGGTGAATTAAGCAGCAAGAGCGTAATTATTTTCGCCTTTTATAGTTTGTACCCCCAGATTAAAGAGCGGTTGATACGTGGCTCCACATGCTTACTTACCTATTTGCCTTGCTGTCAATACCGGCCAGCCCCAAATAGACTGCAAAGGTAATAACTTTAAACAATATACTCTATAATATTTTTAAACAATGCCTCAATACTTCAAAAAGCTCGGTTTTTCGAATAGGCTTCGAAATATAGCCATTAAACCCATCTTTCAAAAAACTTTCCTTTTCTTCGTTAAGCGCGAAGGCAGTTTGAGCAATAATTGGTACGGTTGAATTGAATTTGCGTATTTCATGCATTGTTTCGGTACCATTAATACCAGGAAGTTTAATATCCATAAGTATTACAGATATGTAGTTATTATTTCGTGCAATATCAATTGCTTCGTCTCCATTCTTGGCCCAAAGCATGGTGGCGTTAAAATCTTTAAGTAATGCTACTAGATATAGGTAGTTTACTTCAATATCTTCAACAATAAGTATTTTGTCGATACTTATGCCCAAAATATCGGAAGTAAATGCTTCGGTGGTTTTTTCGGCATTAGGTGTTTGTAACATAACAGGCATAGTAAAATAGAAGGTACTACCTATATTTAACTCCGATTCAACCCAAATGGAACCGCCCATCATCTCTACAAGCCTTGCAACAATAGAAAGGCCTAAACCGGTGCCACGATATAAATTATGCGTATCTGTTTCAATTTTTCGAAACCTATCGAATATGGCAAGCTTGTTTTCGGAAGCTATACCTATGCCAGTATCTTTAACATAAACTGTAACTAACTCGTTAACAATAGGTTTGACGCCTATTTCAATAGTGCCTAAATCGGTAAATTTTAAAGCGTTCGATAACAAGTTGTTAAATATTTGGTTAAGCCTAAACGGGTCGGCAATAACGTAGTATTCATTTGTGCTATCGGGCAACGTAAGAATTATTTTAATATCGTTTTTGAGATTGATTTTGGAAAATGTTTCGAAAACTTGTTGTAAAAATGAGCTTATTTTTATTGGCAACACATTAATTTCAATTTGCCCTGCTTCAATTTTGGCCAAATCGAGAATATCGTCGATAAGATTTAGCAGAGACTCGGAATTTGATTGAATAATTGTAATGTAAGTATCTAATTTTTCGGAAGTTAATGCGCCATCGTTTAACAGCGACGAAAACCCTACTATAGCATTTAATGGTGTACGAATTTCGTGCGACATATTTGCTAAAAACGATGATTTAAGTTGATCGGATTCTTCGGCTTTATGTCGGGCAATTTCTAATTCGCCAGTGCGGTTTTGCACTAATATCTCTAAATTGTTCCTGTGAATATGTAATTCGTAATTTTGGGCTTGTATTTCGTTGGTTTGCTTTGCTAAAACATCGTTTAACACGAGTACTTCGTCGCGTTGAGCTTTTACTTCTTCCTTTTGTTGTTCAAGTTCTTCCTTTTGCTCTTCTAATTCTTCCTTTTGTTCTTCGAGTACTTGATTGGTTTCCGATAGTTCGATAGTTCGTATTTTTACTAGGTTTTCGAGGGTTAGGGCATTTTTTTTTAAGCTCGTAACTTTAAGGTTATACCATACAAATACTGATAATGTTATTATTAGGATAATACCAACTCTAAACCACCATGTTTCCCAAAAAGGAGGTATTATTGTTATTTTGATAGTTGTTGGTGTTTCATTCCAAACTTGATCGTTGTTGGTTGCTTTTACCATAAATGTGTACACTCCTGGGTCGAGGTTGGTATATGTAACAAAGCGTCGCTTGTAGGTTGTATAATTCCATTTTTTTTCAAAACCTTCCAATTTATAGGCAAAAATCGATTTTTCGGGAAAGGTGTAATTTATGGCTATAAAACCGAATGAAAATATCGATTCCTTATATGAAATAACAATCTCCTTGGTTTCCTCAATAGTTTGAGTTAACGGCGAATTTGGCGAATTAGGAGTTATGAGTTCGTTAAATATTTGAAATTCATTTATATATACTGAAGGGATGTATTTATTTATTTTTATGCTATCGGGATTAAATGTTACCAATCCGCTTCCTGTGCCGAAATAGAATAATCCATTATTTGCCTTTTCACGACAGTACACTTTAAAATTACTTGTCGGTAATCCATCTGCAATATCAAAATACCTAAATGTTTTATCCAAAAGATTGTACCTACTTAAACCTTTATCTGTTGAAATCCAAAGGTTGCCATTATTGTCTTCCAGCATTCCGCTAATACTGTTCGAAATAAAGCCGTTTGCAGTGTTATGTTTTTCAATTTTTCCTGTTGTATCTATCATCCATAATCCTTCTCGAAATGTAGCGAACCATTTGTTGTTGTGGCTGTCCGTATAAACATCTATTAAATGAACGCTATCGAGTGGTTCGTACTTTGTAAATGAGTGGTTATTAACATTAAAAAGCCAGTAGCCTATTGGAGTAATCAATCCCAATTCGTTAGAGTTAACTGGCACTATTAGATCTATAAAAGTTTTGGGAATGGAGTTTGGATTGTGAGGATTATTGCGAAATTTCTTAACTACCCCTTTATCAATATCAAACATATCCATTCCTGTGGGGAAGTACGTTAACCAAAGGTATCCATTGATATCGAATTTTAAACCTAATACTTCTTTGTACGATATGGCATTGGGGTTGCTTGCGTTTGGCAAATAATGTTTAAACTTGCCACTTTTTCGCTCAAACCTATTTAAACCTTCAAAATTTGTCCCAATCCAAATATCGTGGTTTCTGTCTTCATCAATTCCAATTATATAATTATCGCTAATGCTGTATGGGTCATTTGAATTGTGAGAGTAATTAGTGAAAATATTCGTTGTGGGGTTAAAAATGCTAATACCTCCATCTAAAGTTCCTATCCAAATTAAACCATAAGAGTCTTGAAAAACAACGAGAACAACCTTGTCGACCAATGAATACTTATCATTAGGGTTTTTTTGGAAAACATCAAATTTGTAGGTTTTTGGATTGTTAATGCTTATTCCGCTCGATTCGGAACCTGCATAAAGTATTCCTTCACTGTCTTTATAAATAGATATTATTGAATTACTACACAAGCTATTAATTTTGCTATCGTTAACGGTACAATATTCAATTGCATTTGAATTTAGATCAAGCCTGTTTATACCAGCATTCCATGTTGCCAAATACAAATAGTTATCGTTGCCCAGGCAAATATCCATTATCACCTTGCTATTAGTGCCTCTTCCATCATCCGATATAGCAAATCGTTTAAATTTGCCCAATTTCGGATTGTATGAAATAAGCCCATTAGCCCTAGTTCCAACCCAAACAACGCCTGTTTTATCAATCACAATACTGTTTCGCTCATTGAATGACGATCCAATAATATCGTCATTTCGAAAACTCTCATATTTGTTTGTATTTGTATTAAAACGCCATAAAACAACACCGCATGCACCCCAAATATTGCCATCGGCATCAATGCCTAATTTATCGAAATAATAATTCTCAAGCAGCTTGCTTTGATTATAAGGGACTTTATATCTAATAAAACTTTGCTTTTCATTTATCCATTTGTTTAATCCATCCTGACAAGAAACCCAAAGGCTGCCCTTCTTATCTTCCATAATGGAGTTTACCCAATTATTGCTAATGCTGGAAGTATTAAAATTATCTGAAATAAATTTTGTAAAAGTTTCAGTTTTACGGTCAAATTTATTAAGCCCAGCGCTTGTTCCAATCCATAAATTATTAAATCGATCCTCGTAAATACAGGTAATTAGGTCATCTGAAATGCTGTTTGCTTTCGATAAATCTTTCGAGAAAGATTTAACACTTGTTCCATCAAAACGGTTTAATCCATTTTGAGTTCCGATCCACAGATAGCCTTTGCTATCGTGTAGTAAGCAGAGAGGTCTACTATTTGAAAGTCCATTTTCGGTACTAAGTGTTTTGAATTTCAGATTCCGAAACTGACAATTAGTTGATTCGAAGCTATATAGCCAAAATATCGAAAATAAGACATGAAGTACTGTACCTTTCATAGTGTCATTTATTGAACAAAGATGATAACTAATCAATTAAACAAGATATTAGCTGTAAATTAGTGTCCATTCGTAAAGTCGATAATTTGCGTAGTTAATCCCGACACGTTTTCGGTAATATATAACGTTCTGATAATTACACATTACCAACGTTTTATAAAATACAAAACCTGTCAGGATTTTACACTTTACGGATAGACACAAATTAACAATAAATACTGTGTACTAAGATAATAAAAAAGCTAATACCGACCAATGTATATTTAGTAGTTCAATAAAAAAATAAGTAGCTTAAAATAAATACGTTAAAAAATACAAAAAGTTGATGTTTTATGTATTGCAGTTGGCATTTTTAGGAGGGGGCTTTAGTGGCTAAATAACAGCTGTAAAAAGCACACTTAATTACATTACTTAGTGTATAACCGTAATGTTGTTTTTTTCAATAACTCTGGCATTTATGCCATAGAAAATGACGATAGAAAGATGGGCTTTAGCCCAAATAATATATTGATATTTAGGCTAAAGCCGCAATTGTTTGTATTATTGTTCAACGAGCTAAAGCTCGTTGCTAATCAAAAACCAGTATTTACGGATAGGCACTACTTATAATCCAATTTCACCGAACCGCCATAAGTAGATAGTTGCACCAATGTTCCACCGCCATTCATATCGCCTTTAATACGATCCCTTTTTGCTGTACCTGTAAAGTTCGAAAGCTGCGTATCAACCGATTCGCCAGAAAGGTTTAGCGTTATGCCAATACCTTTGGGAATGGTAGCTTTTACATCGCCACCACTGGTTTCGAGTACTATTTCACCGGTAAGTTTTGTAATACCTGCTTCTATATCGCCACCACTGGTATTGGCTTTTGTTGAGCCTTCGATGTTTAAAAGACGAACATCGCCACCTGAAGTGCCAACATCGACAGAACCAATTACGCTTTGAAGATTTATATCGCCGCCGCTGGTATGTGCCTGTAACATAGGTTTAACTGTGTTTGCTGTAATATCGCCACCACTGGTTGACACAACAGTGTTTCCATCGATATTGTTTAGTTGAATATCGCCGCCGCTGGTAGAGGCATTAATGGTGGCTACGGTTTTGGATATTTTAATGTCGCCACCAGATGTTGTTGTGGTTATATTTCCCGATATATCGCTAAAAATCAAGTCGCCACCGCTAGTTACTATGTTTTGATTGCCCTTAACGCCAGTTAATGTAATATCGCCACCACTGGTAACAAAGTTACACGATGTTTGCTTAGGAGTTTTAATTATAAACCCAACGCTCATGCGCCTTTCGAACATTTTTTTTACATTAATTTCGAGCTTGTTAGTATCGTTAATAATTTCAATTTGTGCTAATTCCTTAAGCTGTTCTAGGGTGATATCGAGCACTTTATTATCCTTACGCACAACAAATGCTACTTCAACTTTATTGCTGTTTGCGGTTGTTGCTGTTATATCGCCAGCTGAGGTTGCTATTTTAACAACTGCTGGTGTCGACACCGAAAATTCTTCGGTAAACGAAAAATCTTTATTGGTGGTATTGTATTTACCGTCGTTCGACACGAACGAACCATCGATACATGATGTAAGTATTACATTTACAAGGACTACTAATGCTAAATTTGTTTTCATTGTTGATTTTGGTTTAAGTTTAGAGACAACACCCTACTACTCATTATGCTTTGTAAAACTTCCAATTGACTTATTACTTACGTTTTTGATAACGCCTTTTCCATAAGCATCGAGCGACCCAATGCCCGAATTTTCGATATTCATCAACTTGTTTGCAAATACTATGGTTTCGCCAATAGATGCATTTTTAAGTTCTAAATCATCGCATTTTAGTTTCATGGCATCAAATTTACCAACCGAATTATTATTGATTTTGAGGTATTTGCACGTACCACTTAATTCGGTAATTCCTACTGCATTATTATTAAACACAATACTATCGGCTTCAAAAGTAAGGTTTGTACTTCCAACAGCATCATTATTAACCAATAGCGTAGATGTTTTTATACCACCATTGCTGGTTAAAGTGCCTACCGATTTATTGGTTAAGCTGTTTATTCGTTTAAAATAAATCGTCATTTTCCCACAGGCTTCCTTGCCGTGTTTCAAATCCGAATCCATTGTAATGGTAAGCATATTAGCCGAATTTTCAATAACTAACTGTTTGTGTATTTGCTCGGTAGCTTCAATAACAACTTTTTCGGAATCGGAAGGAACTAGAATTGTTTCGAATACAACACCTATTGAGAGTGCATTAAATGGTTTTACGGCAATTTCCCTTTTAGTAAGTTTATCGTTATCAACCATTTTTGAACAATCGTAATTTGCACACGAGGATGCAAAAATTGTAAGAATAAAAAATACTAGTGTTTTCATTTTAAATTTGTTAGTTATGAATCAAATATAATTAAATATCAATCTAAAACATCACTTTTCCGCCACCTTTTGGCTCATTTTGTTCGCGGTTAAGTTTTTTAATTTTATCGGCTCGCTGCTGAAAAGTGAAGGAGAAGGTAACAGTCCAGAAATTAGCAATATCGATTGACATTTTAGAGGTTTCGAAATAATTTTTTCGGTTTATTTCTGAATTATTGGCATCGAAGGTAGTTAAAAATGGATTGATGGTTAGAATTGATATCTTTCCATTCTTATTTTTAAGTAGTTGTTTTTCAACACCAAACCCAAAAATTACGCCTCGCTTGTTGGTGCTTTGACTTGTAATATAAGGACTACTATAACTAAAAAAGTTAAACACCGTAAAGCTTTTCGGTAAAGAAAAAACATTGTATAAATTGGTTCGGTACGATACTTTGCTTGCACCTTCAATGTTGTATTGCTCAATTTGAGTTATATCCATCTTAAACACACTAATATAAGGGTTTATTGTCCACCACTTTGCAACATTAACTGCTCCCGATAGGCTTAAACCATATTCGAAGCCTGTGCCAACATTTTCGACGCGGGTTTTCGATTTATTGCCAGTTACAACTGTTACCGATTCGAAACCATCGTTAAAATAGTTTACATAAGCACTAGGCGACAGGTAGTTACTGCCAAGCTGAATAGGATACGCCAATTCAACTTTGTTGTAATACGATGGTTTAAGATTAGGATTACCACTTGATGTATTCAAGGAATCGCCACTATGCAATACGATTGGGTTTAAGTTCTGAATACTAGGTCGTTGTATCGATCGCCGATAGCTAAGCTTAATTGATTGCTTATCGTTAATTTTTTGTTGAACAGATACTTGAGGAAGTAAACACAAATAATCGATTGGGGAAAAGGTGCCAATTTCCACCTTTGCCGATTCGAGGCGTAAACCCCCTTGCCAGCTAAAATTTTTTATTGAACCTGAAATGTTAGCATATACCGAATTCAAAAATTGGTTATGTTGAAAGGTGTTTGCAAAGGCATCAGATGAGAGATAAAATTTTGATTTATAACGTGTTGTGATATTTTGGTAACCCAAACCGAGTTTTATTTTTTTAAATATTGGCTGCATGTAATCGGCCTTAACAACAAGTCCTTCGGCATACGTATCGGTTGTTTCTCTATGGTATTCAACATCTCCGAATTTCGTTAATTTATCCATCAAATAATTCTGCACATTATATTGATTATCGGATAATATATCTGAAAAACAATAATTTGCATCTATAGTCAATTCCTGTTCGGGTTTCGCGAAATTACGTTTGTAAAATACACCATAGTACCTATCATTACCCGAATTTATTTGATTAGAAGGTGAATTAGTTAGAAATTTGGATCTTATTCCATCTGTAAGCCACTCTTTTGTAATACTATCGGCCTTATTTTCAAATTTATTTTTAGGGTTGAAACTTGCATAGAAGTTAACGGTATTTTTGTCATTTACGAACCAATCTATACCGAATTCTAAATTGCTCCACATGCCTGTTTCTATATTTGTGCCCTTCTGAATAAATTCTGTAACAGTGTTACCCTCAGTCGATTTTCGATAAGTACTACTTTTGAATGTTAGTTTTTCGGGATATGCATTGGCAGAGGCATACAGCCGTATTTTACTTGTTCCGTATTCGATATTTGCCCTTGAGCCCGACGATATAACATTAAAGTTAATGGGTACTTCAGCCGAAAAGCCACCAGCAAAACCACCTTTCCGATCCTTTTTAAGTTTTATGTTTATAACACCCGTTACATCGGCTCCATATTTAACCGATGGATTAGTCATTATCTCAATTTTATCGATGGTTTTTGGGTCAATTTGCGCCAGATAATTCTTGTCTCGAACCCTATCGTCAACTAAAATTTGAATATTGCTACTACCTTCTAGCAATACATTTTTTTGAAAATCGACACTTACTGCTGGCACTTGGCGTAATAATTCTAAACCCGAATTGGCAGTTGCTGCAGCCTTTTCGCTAACTGTATAAACCGTTTTATCAACTTCGGCCACACCTTTTAGGCGCTCACCTATAATTGTAACTTCGGCTAAACTTTTGGTTTCCTCGTCCATCGTTATCTTATCGATATGCACTAAAGGGTTTGACGATGAAAGTATTACACCCTCTTTAATTGTTCTTTTATAGCCTATACTCGAACACTTTAATACGTAATTACCAAATGGTAAATCGTTAAAAGTGAATAGCCCAGTTGTATCGGTGCTTACACCTGTTACAAGTGCGCTGTCGGGCAAACTGTGCAGCGAAATGGTTGCATACTCAATTGGCTTGTTCGAAGCCGAACTTAACAAACGACCTTCTATTTTGCCTGTGTTTAACGCGTTTGCTAACGAACAAATACCTAAAAATAAAAGCGATAGGTTTCTTTTTCGATTGTAAATTAATAGTTTTAACATAGTTGTATGGTTTGTTGGTTATTTATTGATTATATGTAAGATTAATAGGCATTAGACTGGAGGCTGGAGGCTGGAGGTTTTAGACTGGAGGCTGGAGGCTGGAGGAACTTCGTTGGAGCTCATCTAAAGCGCCTCTAACCTCTATCCTAAAGCCTCTAGCCTAATTCCTAAAATTAATTCATACTAAAAATCCCACCAGTGTTCACATCCTGACGCTTTACCAATGGCTTTCCGATGCATTTTATAACGCAGCCGGTATTAGCTTCAACGCTAATTTCATCCGAAACACTAACGTTCATAACAGCACCAGTATTGCCCGATATGCTTGCGATTTTAGATGCAAAGTTATCGGCATTAAATACACAACCTGTTGATTCTACAGCTGTTAATTGCTCGGTTTTGCCCGACATATTACCTACCGTGCCTGTATCCATTTTCAAGTTTACGAAGTTATATTCTCCCGTAATTTCAAATACCGAGCCTGAAAGCGCAACTATTTCGAAATTAGTGCTATACATTTTATTCATTGAAACAAAATCGGCGCCATTTTCAAGACCTAAATAATCGATGCTATCATTGGTAACGTAAATTTCAACGGGGTTAGCTATTTCAACATCATCAACAAAATATAACTGAAGTTTTCCATCGGTAACTTTTGTTATAACCATTTCGATAATTGCACTATCGGCAACTACACGCACCTGGCGCATATTGCCTTGCGTGTATTTAACTTTAACATGCCCCATACCGCCAATTTTATAAAACGCTGGCACAACACGTTGTTGTTCAATTATTTTACCGCTCATTTTTGTGTTAACATTAGCAAACCGCATTTCGCTTTTTGCAAATATTAACAACGAGGTTATCGATAATAAAATAAACGCTAAAAGTCCTAATAACAGAATATTACTTGTTTTCATTGTTTTACAATTTATTTGTTAATTGTTTCGTTATAAAGTTTTTCCAAATCGGCACAGGTTAAGTTCAACAGGTGCATGGTTTTAAAGAACGCTGGAACTTCTTTTCGTATGAAAGCGTTTTTGCGCAATTCCAATGCTTTGGTATACCCGTCTAAATCAACAAAGTAGCCAATACCTCGTCGGTTTTGTATAATGCCCTGATCCTGAAGAAAATTGAACGCTCGCATAGCCGTGTTAGGGTTAACTTCCACAAGTACAGCAATTTCGCGTACCGATGGTATTCGTTCGTTAGCTTTCCATTCGCGCGACAGAATATTTTGGCAGAAATAATCGGCTATCTGCATGTAAATGGGTTGATTATCGATAAAATCCATATCATACCTCTCTTTCTTTTAGTCGGAAATAAGCTACGGTTAAGAAAAATGGAGCCATTGCACCCCAAAATAAAAACTCACCTATTGGCTTAAGTACGTTATCGCCAACATATTTATAGTGTTCAACTTTTGCTTTTGAAAAATGATCATTGAACCACATGTTGTTGAACGATACGGAATTAAAAAGCAGTTTGGCAGAAATACCAATGAATAATATAATTCCGATTATACACACAAATACTGTAAGTAAAGTTTTAAAAAAATTAGACTTTCGGAAATATATTGCTCCTAATAAGAATACGGACTGTGTAACCATATAAACGCCATACGTTTTAAGCATTTCTATAGAAAAAACATTAATAAACTCTATTGATTTCGATAAAACAAGCACAGCAAATAGCCAAAAAAGAATGTTAATCATGTAAATTACAATAATACTGTACATTACATAAATTATGGTGGTTGTGAGCCAAGCCGACATTAATTTTTCGAACGTTGAAGCTGGCAGCGTTAGATATAAATAACCCCTATGTGGCGCGTTTAACTCGGTGAAAATTATACTTGTGAAAATATATCCGCCAATTATAAAGAATCGAAAAATAGAGCCTTGTAACTCATTAATATTAAACGAATTATCGGAAAAAACCATTGAAACAATACCAGAAAATAATACAATGCCAACAACCACAGCCGTAGCAATTAGTAAATTTTTATGATTAAAAAATATTTGTCGTAAAACCAAGTGTTTCAATCGGTTAATATCAAAAAAGGAATTTGTATTCATAACTATCAGTTTTTAAATTCGTTAGTAACTTTTTGTGGGTTCGAAACCACACCGTTAAAGAGAAGTTCCAAATCAATTTCGGTTTCCTCGTCGGTTTTGCGGCACATGGTGGCATAGCCTCCCATAACTAGCTCACTATAAACAACATCCAATTTATCGGTATTTTTGGTTAGCGTAAACGACAGCTTCTTCGAAATATCCTCGGTACTTTGGTGAAACACCACTTTACCGCTTTCGAGAATTATAATATGGTCGATTAAACTGGCTAAATCCCTTACCTGATGGGTTGAGATGATGATGCTCCGTTCCTCGCCCATCGAAGCAGCAATTATTCGCCGAAACTGGCTTTTCGAAGGAATATCTAGTCCGTTGGTGGGTTCGTCGAGAATTAACAATCGGGTTCGAGTGGCAAGTCCAAAGGCTATTAAAAACTTTTTCTTTTGTCCGTACGAAAGCGCCGAGAGCTTAGCGTTGTTATTTATCTCAAATTCAATCAAATACTTATCGAGAATTACCTTATCGAATTTAGGATAGAACGGTGCATGCATTTTGGTAAACAAGCTCATTGAAATTGCAGGCAGCTGAAATTCCTCGGGAATAAAATATACATCGCTTAACACTTCGGGCAAACGTTCGCGCGCTGGTTTATCGAATACCAAACACTCACCTTTTACAGGAAACAAAAGACCTAAAATCTGCTTTAGAAGCGTTGTTTTACCAGCTCCATTGCGCCCCAGTAATCCATAAATATTTCCAGCGGGTATATTAAGATTCAGATCATCAAATAGATACCTTTTTTTAGTGTATCCGAACGTCAAGTTTTTAATTTCTATCATAGTATGTTATTTAATTAGTGTACTACTTAACTAATACAGTGCAAATATATGAAGGTTTTTTATTATTGCAATTATTTCGTCATTTTTTTTTAACTTATTTTGTGATTTTTTTTACGAACATTAACTAAGCTGCATTTGTTGGGCTATAACAATAATCTGAATTATGAAAATTTGCCAATTGCTGTGTATCATTCTTCTAACAAATACCTTGAGTAGTAATATTTTATCGAGCGAACTTCCTCACAAAACCTTAACAGGTAAAGTGACCGACAAGTTAACTCAAACCAGTTTGCCAGGAGCAACCGTGTATATAACCGATTTAAAAATAGGTGTAATTACCAATGGCGAAGGTACTTATCATTTCAATAATCTTCCGGCGGCACGTATGCTGGTGCAAGTAAGTTTTATAGGCTATAAAACTATTGCATTGCTGGTCGATTTCGAAAAAACTGCCAATCTCAATTTCGAATTAGAGCAATCATCTATCGAGGTTTCCGAAGTAGTTATTACCGGAAGCGGTGTATCGAGCGACATACGACATACCAGCGTATCGGTGTCGACCATAAAAGGTAAAGAATTGTTAGCTATTCCTTCAACCAATCTTGTAAATGCATTAACTTCAATACCAGGTATTTCGGCAATAACAACTGGTGGTGCGGTTTCCAAACCCGTTATTCGAGGTTTGAGCTATAACCATGTAATAACGCTCAACGATGGTATGCGCCAAGAAGGCAATCAATGGGGAGATGAGCATGGTATTGAAATTGACCAGTTTGCAGTCGATCGCATTGAAATTCTGAAAGGTCCGGCTAGTCTTTTGTACGGTTCCGATGCTCTTGGCGGAGTAATTAACATAATGGAGCCTACACCAACCCATGTTGGGCATATTGATAATGAGGCTGCTTCGCGGTTTTCAACAAATAACAATTTAATTTCCACATCGTTAATGAACCAAGGAAACCTAAACGGATTTATTTGGAAAGTTCGGGGAACGTATAAAAATGCAGCCTCCTATAAAACGCCAACCGAATACGTTTATAATTCGGGCTTTAACGAGAAAGATATCAGCGGAACATTTGGTATTAACCGTTCGTGGGGATATTCTCATCTACATGTAAGTTCCTATCAATCAAATATTGGCAGCGTAGAGGCTGAACGCGATTCAATTACCGAAAAATTTGTAAACCAGCAAGGTCAAATTGTACCGACCAATAAATTAAAAGGACGATTGCTCGATACTCCATTTCAATCGGTTACACACCAAAAAATTGGGTTAGTAAATAACTTTTATTTAGGGAACAATAATCAATTAAAACTAAATATTGGTTACCAAACCAACAATCGTAAGGAGTTTGTCGATTCGAAGTTTGTTCCAGGGTTGTATTTTCACCTTAACACATTTACATACGACGCTAAATTTATCGTCGGCGAACACCGTGGATGGGAACCAGTTGTAGGCTTTTCGGGCATGTCTCAAAATAACTATAATCTTGGTAATGAATATCTTATACCAAACTATCAATTACTCGACGGAGGAGCATTTTTCTATTTGAAGAAGACTTTGCCGAAATTTACCTTCAACGGAGGTGTACGTTACGACTTTCGTGATATTCAGGCACATGAACTTATATTACCAAATATGGAAGTTCGTTTCTCGGATTTCGACACCAAGTTAACGGCGTTTTCGGGAGCGTTGGGAATGACGTGGGAATTAAGCCACACGTGCGACTTTAAACTTAATTTGGGGCGTGGTTTTCGGTCGCCAAACATAGCCGAACTTGCCTCGAATGGTGTGCACGAAGGTACTTTTCGTTACGAATTGGGAAACAGCACGTTAAAGCCAGAGACAAGTATGCAGCTCGATGGAGAATTTGCTTTTCACAACACAAGGTCATCTATCACTATTAGTGGCTTTTACAATCATATCAAAAACTACATTTACGAACGAAACGTGAACGGAGAAATTAAAACCATCTACGGAAATAATTATCCAGTTTATCGTTTCGATCAAGGTAATTCGTTACTAGTAGGTTTTGAGGTATTTGCCGATATTCACCCACTAGAAATTATCCATTTCGAAAATAGCGTTTCGTATGTACATGCTCAAAACCAACTTACAAACAATCCGTTACCACTAATTCCTCCACTGCATTCGAAACATAAGGTTAAATGGGTTGTAACAAAAACGAAAGGCATTTTTATAGAACCATACCTAAGCCTAGGTATCGACCTGATATCCAAACAGAATCGTTACGATGCATTCGAAACCGTTACCGATGGTTATGCACTTATTAATGCTTCGATTGGAACCGATTTGATGCTTGGAAAAACCAAAACAACTTGGTTTATAAGTGGCTCAAATTTAACTAATAAGAGTTATTTCGATCACCTAAATAGATTAAAATATGTAGGTGTTTACAATCCGGGGAGAGACATTACGTTTGGTATAGTTATCCCGTTCGAAAAAGAATTAAAATAATATGATTAATGGCAACACCTACTTAGAATACTGTACTTTCGTGAAATTTTTTTATCAACAACTCCGATTTTTTTACCGATAGTTTTAGCCATTCGAGCATTAGCTCGGTTTTTTCGGTAGGCGATAGCCGCCAATCCACTTCCGACAATCGTATTTTTTCGATTAGCCTATTTAATATCATGGCATTAGAAACCGACAAGTTATAACTTTCGGTAAAACCGTACATTGGAATAGTAATTAATTCGTCGGCATTTTGCTTTACAGTTTCGCTAATACCCAGATGCTCAGTACCTAATACTATTGCAAATTTTCCTTTGCATACGTCAAAATCTTGCAGTTGAGTACAATTCTTACCTGGCAACGTTGCCACAATTCTATAACCATCGGCCTTTAATGCGTTAATAGCTTCTAATGAATTGTTTTCGAAAGTGTTGTATTTGTGCTGATTAACCCATTTTCCAGCACCTCTTGCAACTCGTTTACTATAATAGTATTGATTTAAATTTTCGACGATATGCAAATTCTGAACTCCCAAGCACTCGCAAGTACGAAGAACGGCATTTGCATTTTGTGCATCGCTAATATCTTCGAGCAACACGGTAACGTATTTTGTACGGTTTTCAATTACCTTTTCAATTACTGCTAACCGTCGTTCCGATACAAAGCTCGAAAGGAAATCGATGAGTTTATTAGTTATCATAACCTTATATAAACAAAAAAGGGAGCATAAAGCTCCCCAAAATATTTTTAGTAATAGATTATTGAACTCCTCCAACGAGATCAGAGCCAGCTTTAAACTTAACCACTTTCTTAGCCTTAATGCTAATAGGCTTGCCTGTTTGAGGATTACGACCATTACGCGCGCTGCGTTTTGCAACCGAAAACGAACCAAAACCAACTAATGCCACACGTTCACCAGTCTTTAATGCATCGCTAGTAGCTTTAATGTAAGCATCGAGGGCTTTTTTCGAATCTACTTTAGTCAACTTTGTTTCAGCAGCAATTGCATCGATTAATTCACCTTTGTTCATAATAAATTTTTTAGGGTTAGTAAATAATAAATTTGTATTTCTTATCGCAAATATAGAGATTTTCTGATGTTTAGCAAATGTTAGTGAAATAAAATGCTAAAAAACATAAAAATATCGTTTTTTTTTGCTAAGGATAAAACTAAACAGATCCAACGTTAACATAATTTTACATTTTTTATAAAAGACGTGTTTAAAATACAAAATATAATTATACTTTTGTCGCCGGAGAAATGGCAGAGTGGTCGATTGCGGCAGTCTTGAAAACTGTTGAACCTTTGCGGGTTCCAGGGGTTCGAATCCCTTTTTCTCCGCCAAGCCGAGTGCATTGCTAAGGCGAAAATCCTGTAATTAACATCAATTACAGGATTTTTTTTTCTCGTATTGTGTAGCTAAACACTTTCAGTCTAAACACTTATAAAAATTATTAACATGAAAACATTCAGAAATACTTCGTTCTTTGTTATCATTCTCATTGTTATAAGCTTAACTAGTTGTGGCAAAATGGAAGAGTTGCAAATAGGCGATATTACTAACATTCAACTTAAAGGTTTTAGTAATAACCTTGTTACTTTGCAAGTTACTGTACCAGTAAAAAACCCAAACCCCTATCGGCTTACTATTAAAGGTGGCGACATAAATGTTTCTGCTTTTAACACGGAGCTCGGCAAAGTTAAGCAGATGGACAATCTTACATTGGCTGCAAAATCGGCAAAAGATTACACAATAAATATAGTGGTGGAAATTACCAATATGGCAGGCGGACTTTCTTCGGCATATAAGCTGGCACAGGGCGATAATGCCAATATTCGATTATCGGGGAAAATTAAGGTGCAATATTTTCTGTATAGCAAAACAATTGAAATTGAAGACTATAAAATATCCCGCTAAGGGAATGTTCGAGAATACCCAAATCGTTTAATATTTTAATTAATTTTGTACCCGAATAACGAAGATATTCTTGATAAATGAAATCGCCAATAATTTTCTGTATATTACTGATATTTACAACTATACAGCTTTTTTCGCAAAACACGCCATCGACTAGTAATGTACTCATTATTAAGTCGTTGCAACAGTACGAGAGTGGAAAAGGGCAAATTCAGATAATTCAGAATAAAAAAATCGACAACATTATCGCCCAATATATCAACAATAACCCTCACCAACGAACCATTCCAGGATACCGAATTCGTATTTTTTCCGATAGCAACCAAGGCAATAACAAAAAGGCGCTAGAAGTAAAAGCTAAGTTCATGAACAACTTTTCTGATATTGAGCCATATATGGAATATATCTCCCCTTGGCGATATATTTATGTGGGCAATTTTCGCACCCTTGGCGACGCATTTAGGGCGAAAAACCAAATAGAAATATATTTCCCCAATGCCTTTATCGTTGAAAAGGAAATTGATTATACAAAACTTTAAATAAGAAGGATTTAACATGAGCGATGCATTGCAGCATGATTGTGGTATTGCTATGGTTAGGCTACTTAAGCCTCTGGAATATTATCAGTTAAAGTACGGAACATGGATGTATGGCTTGCAAAAGCTGTATCTGCTAATGGAAAAACAACGTAACCGCGGACAGGACGGGGCTGGCGTGGCATGCCTAAAGTTCGATTCGGAACCTGGCAGAGAATTCATTCACCGCCATCGGTCTATTGAAGACAATTCTATCGACCACGTTTTTCGAAAAATAAATAAAGATTTTGAAGATATAGGAAAGGATCATAATGGAATTATCGAAGATCCATACTCCGCCAAGCAATACCTGCCTTTTGCTGGCGAAATTTATCTCGGTCATTTGCGTTACGGAACCTTTGGCAACAACACAATAAACAACGTGCATCCTGTATTGCGGGTTAACAACTGGAAAACTCGTAACCTTGTAATGGCTGGCAATTTCAACCTTACCAATGTCGACGAGCTTTTTCAAGTACTCATTAACCTGGGGCAGCATCCAAAGGACTTTTCCGACACGGTTACAATACTCGAAAACGTTGGGCATTTTCTCGATCGCGAAGTACAAAAACTGTTTAACAAGTTCAAAACTCAAAACAAGGACAACATTGAGATTACCAAGCTTATAGCCGAACATATGGACGTGAAATCGATACTAAAAGAATCGAGCAAACGTTGGGATGGTGGCTATGCAATTGCCGGCGTAATGGGCCATGGCGATTCGTTTGTATGCCGCGATCCGTGGGGTATTCGCCCTGCATTTTATTATTGCGACGACGAAGTGGCGGTAGTAGCTTCAGAACGACCAGTAATTCAAACCGCTTTTAACCTTAAATCGACCGATATTAAGGAGTTAAAGCCAGGACATGCTTTAATAATTAAAAAAAACGGAACAATTTCCGAAGAACAAGTTCGCGATTCGCAACAGCGTAAGTCGTGTTCGTTCGAACGAATATATTTTTCGCGTGGCAGCGATTGCGATATTTACCGCGAGCGAAAAAAACTTGGAGAGCTTCTTATTCCCGACATCTTAAAAGCCGTTAATTTCGATTTGGAAAATACCGTTTTCTCGTTCATTCCAAACACTGCCGAATCGGCCTTTTATGGCATGATTAAAGGCATGGAAGACTATATGAACGAACGAAAGAAGAAACGAATTCTCGAAGCTGGCTCAACCCTTACCCCCCAATTGCTCGATACAATAATGAACGACAATTTTAGGGTCGAAAAAGTAGCAATTAAAGATGCAAAGCTACGTACTTTTATTTCGCAAGATAAGGGACGCAAAAACATGGTGGGGCATGTGTACGACATTACATACGACACAGTAAAAAAAGGTACTGATAATCTGGTTGTTATCGACGATTCTATTGTTAGAGGTACAACATTGAAACACAGCATAATAAAAATACTCGATAGGTTAGATCCTAAAAAAATTATTATAGTATCGTCATCACCACAAATTCGTTACCCCGATTGCTACGGTATCGATATGGCTAAACTAGGCGATTTTATTGCGTTTCAGGCAGCAATTACACTTTTAAAAGAAACGGGCAAGTCGCACATTATTAACGAAGTGTACAAAATATGCAAGGAGAATATGGTAGAACATAAAAACCATATCGCCAATCAAGTAAAAGCAATATACGCTCCGTTCACACCCGAACAAATTTCAACAAAAATTGCTTCGATGTTGCGCACACCCGAAACAAAAGCGGAAGTAGTGGTAATTTATCAAACTGTTGAAAATTTGCACCAAGCAATACCTAACGATTTGGGCGATTGGTACTTCACCGGCGATTATCCAACACCAGGAGGAAACAAAGTGGCCAACAACTCATTTATAAATTACGTTGAAGGCAAGGACAGACGGGCATATTGAACGTAAACCTTTTAAAAGCAACTTGTTACAAAACAGTTTTTATAATATTGGCACTATTATTATTCGTAACGTATTGAAATACATAGAAATATTTTTTTATCGTTTAGTTAAGCCTGAAGGGCTTTAATATGAATAACCACGGGTGTAAACACGTGGTAAAAATAACAAAGTCAAAAACATGGTTGTATGTCAATATTTATAATAAGTTTTCAAGTTTTTTTCTTGTTACTTTTTTATTCGCTTTCGCTCATGAGAGCGCCTTCGGCTAAGTTATCGAAAAAAGTAACAACTTAGCGATAGCGATTTCATGAACACATTAAAAATAATATGATGTGAATAAAGAAGAGTTTTCTTAGAGGCACTATGAATTTAAATTCATTTCTAAAATATTAGAAATGAATTATTTGTGAAATATTTACCGAACCATTACAATTCAAAACTATCCATTTAATGTCCGAAAAAAAAACTAAACCCAAAGCAAAAAAAGCAGGTTTCTTAGGATTTTTAAAAGACGAGAAATTTCGTATCATTCTCGGTCTTTTTATCATTTTCTTTGCAGCCCTACTATCGCTTGCCTTCGTTTCGTATTTCTTTACATGGAAAAACGATTCCAGTTTCGAATGGGGACAGGTATTTTCGAGCTCCACGGTGCAAGTCGAAAACTGGTCGGGAAAAACAGGCGCCAAACTAGCTCTATTTTTTATTACCAACGGAATAGGCATTGCCGCGTTTTCCATACCGTTTCTGCTTTTCGTTATAGGCTTTAGGCTACTAAGCATAAGGCTAATGCCATTACGCAAAACCCTTCGCAATACCTTAATTGGTTCGTTATTAACATCGTTAATTCTGGGCTTTCTGTTAGGTACTGCTAATGGATATTTGGGCAGCGGGCTTGGAGGTAACCACGGTTTTTTTGTATCAAATTATTTTAATGCAGTTTTGGGCAAGATAGGTACCGCATTTATGCTTCTTTTGGCTTCTATGGCATTCATTTTCTTCACAATACCGGGCTCGGCAACATCGTTTAAAGCGTTCGTATCTAAATGGATGGCGAAACTATTTAATAGTAAAACAAAACCAGCTTACCAAGCCGAAATTCAAGCAGAAATTAACGACACTACTGATGATCAATATGATGACGATAAGGATGATAGCGATTTTAAAATAATACAAAAACAAACGTTGCCTGAAGATGAAATAATTGACGACGATGTGGAGTTAACCATTGAGCATCCGAAAGTTATAGAAGAAAAATTTACCGAAATACCAAAACCCGAGCCGCCTCGCATGCCTATGGGCGATTACGACCCTAAGCTCGACCTGTCGCGATACGTTTACCCGCCCATTGAGCTTTTGGAAGATCACAAATCGACCAATTCGGAGGTTAGTAACGATGAACTTATCAATAATAAGAATAAAATTGTTGAAACGCTAGGCAATTATAAGATACAGATTGACAAGATTAAAGCCACCATCGGGCCAACCGTTACACTTTACGAAATTGTTCCGGCACCAGGCGTGCGTATTTCGAAAATTAAAAGCCTCGAGGACGATATCGCGCTAAGCCTTTCGGCACTAGGTATTCGTATTATTGCACCAATGCCTGGCAAAGGAACTATTGGTATTGAGGTGCCTAACCTAAAGCCCGAAATTGTTTCGATGCGGTCGATAATATCGTCGCGCAAGTTTCAGGAAAATACTTTTGAGCTTGCCATAGCTCTAGGTAAAACAATATCGAACGAAACTTATGTGTTCGATCTTACCAAAATGCCCCACTTGCTGGTTGCAGGTGCCACAGGGCAAGGTAAATCGGTAGGCTTAAACGCCATAATTTCATCGCTTCTTTACAAAAAACACCCTTCGCAACTAAAATTTGTTCTAGTCGACCCGAAAAAAGTTGAGTTAACGCTATACTCAAAACTGGAGCGTCATTTTCTGGCTAAGCTGCCCGATTCCGAAGAAGCCATTATTACCGATACGCAAAAAGTAATACACACCCTTCATTCGCTTACAATAGAAATGGATCATCGGTACGAGCTTTTAAAACACGCTCAGGTTCGTAACATTAAGGAATACAACGACCGTTTTGTTGCTCGTAAACTTAATCCTCTGGAAGGCCATAAATACCTACCATACATAGTGGTAGTTATCGATGAGTTTGCCGACTTAATTATGACCGCTGGTCGCGAAGTTGAAACCCCTATTGCACGGTTGGCGCAACTTGCCCGAGCCATTGGTATTCACCTTATTATAGCAACACAGCGCCCTACAACCAATATTATTACTGGGGTAATTAAAGCCAACTTCCCTGCACGTATTGCATTTAGGGTAACATCAATGATCGATTCGCGTACCATTCTCGATTCGCCTGGCGCTAACCAGTTAATTGGTCGTGGCGACTTGCTAATAGCTCCCGGAAGCGATATGGTTCGTGTGCAATGTGCTTTTATCGATATTCCCGAAATTGAAAAAATTACCGATCATATAGGTTCGCAACAAGGTTATCCAACCGCTTTTATGCTACCCGAATTTGTTGGCGAAGATGGCAAAAACGACCTTAGCGAAGTGGATTTGAATAAACGCGACGACATGTTCGAGGACGCCGCTCGATTGGTTGTTATGCATCAGCAAGGATCAACATCGTTAATACAACGTAAATTTTCTATCGGCTATAACCGTGCAGGGCGCATAATCGACCAACTGGAGGCAGCTGGTATTGTAGGGCCGTTCGAAGGTAGCAAAGCCAGACAAGTACTTTATGTTGATGAAGTATCTTTGGAACAATATTTGAGTACGTTTACAAAAGCAGGCAGCTAAATGCAAAACAAGCTATAATGTAATGAACATTGAATCTGGCAATAAAGGTTGTTTTAGTCTAAGAAAAAATGCACCGAAACATAGAAATTGTTGCTATTAAAGTTAACTTTGAGATATGGGTTTTTCAGGGCGATTTATTACATTTCACGGACAATACTTTTCAGAGTTTTATATTCAGCAGTCTTAAGATGTGCAAGAAAAAATAGAATATGTTTTGCACATTGTTAGGCAAGTTGAGCTTGATAAATAAAAATCTGCGCCGTCAATTTGGTGAAATTTAGTGCTATAGTGCGTTGGTGGCTTATAAAGGTTTAAAAACCAGACTCATAGCATTGTTGTTATGGGAATGCAAAACACCTTCATAATGTGAACATTAGTAAAATAAAATACTTAAAAAAATGATCGTGAAAAACTCTCTGTTAATACTGCTTATATCGTTAACTATAAGCTCGTTTGCTCAAACCGAAAATCAATCGGCACAAATACTCGAAAAATCGTCGGTTAAAAACAATGGATACAAAACCATTAAGGTCGATTTTAAATTCAGTACCACCAATCTGCAAAACGAGAAGGCAATAAACGAAAATGGGCAAATATTAATGAAAGGCGACAAATACTATTTACAGCTCTCGAACACCGAAATTACCTTCGATGGAAAAGCCGTCTACACGTATTTGAAAGATGCCAACGAAGTAAACATAACTAAACCAATTGCATCGAAGAAAGACAAAGGCGATTTCTTTTTTGCAAACCCACGCGACGTATTTAAATTATACAGTACCGATTTTAAGTCGAAACTTATACAGGAAACTAGCATATTATCAACCCCTTGCTACGAGATAGACCTTTACCCAATAGATTTAAAAACCAAATACTCACGTATTCGCGTACATATAAGCAAGGAAAACCTACAAATAATCGATTTTAAAATATTTCAGAAAGACGGCACATTGCACTTTCTTGAGTTTTCGAACTTCCAAGCCAATATCGAAATCAAAGATATAACTTTCGACCCGAAAAAATACCCCAAAGCCGAAATTAACGATATGAGGTTTTAGTGGGAATAGTCTGAAATAAGACAATAAAACATCGAAACCAACTCAAAAATTAAAACAATGAACGAACTGGAACAGTACTTTAGACAAAACAATAAAAATCTAATTAATAAGTGGATACATTATTTTGATATATACGACAGGCATTTCGCACGATACAAAGGCAAGGAAGTTACAATACTTGAGATAGGTGTATCTCATGGCGGAAGTCTTCAAATGTGGAAACAATATTTTGGCGGTAATGCAAAAATATATGGAATAGATATTAACCCTGAATGCAAAAAGCTTGAAGAAGAAAATATTAAGATATTTATTGGTTCTCAAGCCGATAGAAGCTTTTTAAGAGATATTATTAAATCAATCCCACCAATCGACATTATAATTGAAGATGGTGGGCACATGATGAACCAACAAATAATTACTTTTAAAGAGTTATTCGACTACGTGAAAGATGATGGTGTTTATTTAAGTGAAGATTTACACACATCGTATTGGGTAAAGTTTGGTGGAGGGCATAAAAGAAGGGGTACCTTTATAGAATACAGCAAAAATTTAATTGATGCATTAAATGCACACCACACAGAACAGAATTCGTTAAAAGTGAGCAGGTTTACAAATAGTGCCGATTCTATTCATTACTACGACAGTGTTATAGTAATTGAAAAAAGGAAAAAAGGAAAACCGTATTGCGAAATGTTCGGGAAAGAAACATTCACTGAAACAAATCCTAAACAAAGCATAGCCGCAAAATTGGCTTTTAAATATAATAACTCGTTAATTAAGAGAATAAATAAGCTATTGCGGTATTTTAGATTACCTAGTTTTATTTGGAAATAGCTGACTTTAGTCAGAAAAATAAGTGCCTAAAAGCATTCTATTTCATGAAGTTAGCAATAAATAACAGACACCGAAATGAGGAAGTGTTTAAATTTATTCGTTAGGTAGCATTACCACCGAAACGCAATATTCACATTTTAAATAGATTAGATTACAAGCAATTTAATTGTACAAAAAATTATAACGAATTGATTATCTTTGTTTGACAAAACTTTCAATGGATGCAAAAATAGACATAGAAAAAACTGTCAATCACTGGATTAACACATCTGATAAAGATTTCCCGGACTATGATACTTTTGTTTAATGCAAAAGATTATAGCTGGTCATTATTTATTGGGCATATTGTTCTAGAAAGGCTTTTAAAAGCAGGTGTTGTTAAATTAACTCAGAAACATGCTCCATATTTACATGATTTATCTAAATTATCAAAAGTTGCAAAGTTGAATTTTTCAGAAGAGCATTTAGATTGGCTGGATACAATTTCAACGTTTAATCTGAATGCTCGATACGACACATACAAAGAAGCTTTTTACAGGAAATGCACTCCTGTTTTTACTGCAGAATGGATTAATAAAATTAAAATTTTACAAGCATGGACAAAGGAGAAGCTTTGAAAATTGCCAATTTGTATGTTGATACTATCAGCAATAAATATACAATTATACAAGCATTTTTATTTGGTTCTTTTGCTAAAGGAACAAACCATGACGATAGTGATATTGATGTAGCTATTGTTGTTAATAATGTTTCAGATATAATTGACACCCAAATTGAGATGATGAAATTACGTAGAAAGATTGATTTAAGAATAGAACCTCATCCATTTATAAAAAGCGATTTCAATCAAAATGATCCTTTGGTAAGCGAAATTTTAAAGCACGGGATAAAAATAAACGTTGCCTAACACAGGATATAAATCATAGCTGGCTCATCGCAAGGGGCGTGTTTAGGCTCACGTAGCACAAACGTGGTATAAAAAATCGATTTGTTCGTCCCGCACCACTAAATAAAGATGTGTTCGTTTTGAATATTTTATTCTCTATTTTTACAACAACTTGCTAATCTATAAAGTAGGTGTTTGGGTAATAACCCTATTAAGGTTTTGGAATAAATTCTTAATCTCTTACTATAACGTATTTTGCGAGTAAATAGTAAGGCTTTTCCATGCTTTAACCAAAATGCAAAATAGCCAAAACAGAGTACTTGATATCGTTGCCTAGCAAATAAATAGGCGAACTTACTTAATAATGCTTTTTGTTCGGGGGTATTATATACATAGTTACTAAGTATTGTGTAATGAGCAAGGCTATTATCGAAACGTTTAAATGCTTCCCATTTTTTAATGTTTTTTTTGCCAGAGACAAAATTACTTATGTCGGAAGTGTTATTCGAATGAATTCTGTATTTCACAAGTGGTGCAGCTATGTATATTATATTGCCAGTTAAAGCAGCAATATACGCAATCCACCAGTCGTGGTAAAGTAGGTTTGGGAATGGAAGAATATATTTAAGTAAATCGCGCTTAAAAAGCATCGAATGCCCTGATATACAATTAGATATTATAAAGTTTCGATAATCATTGCCGTCAGCAAAAACAACTTTGTCAGTCATTTTTTCACCAGTAATTGCACCAGTATGGTCAATAAATTCCGAATCGGAGTATATTAAAACATGGTTGTCAATCTTATTAATAAGGGTTTCCAATTTATTACTGTGCCAAATATCGTCCTGATCGGCCAAAGCGATGAAGTCGCCGTTACATAGCGATATTGCCTTTTCGTAATTGCGGTAAAACCCAAGCCTCGATGAATTGCGGAAAACAGACACTTCGAAAGGAGCAATTGTTTTAAATTTTTCTAAAATATCGATTGTGGAATCGGTAGAATAATCGTCGCAAACAATAAGCTCACTAATTGTAATAGTTTGTATTACAAGAGAATCTATAAATTCTTGAAGGTATATACCTGCATTATATGTACAAAGTGCAACGGATATTTTTCTGGAATGGTTCATCTAATAGTTTAAATGTCAAATATTTAAACAACCAATAAGTAGTTGTGGTAATAATTTGGCAAAATGTTTCAGCAAAGATAAATAATTTCTCAAAGTATTTATTATTCTGAGGCTTTGGCTATTTTTGCCTCGTCAATTGTACCACACTAAAATGAGAATTCGTAAATATTACAATGTTAAGGGATGAAAACTGCTATTGTATTTGTACACTTCGACACTTCAAATGTGGTTAAAGATTATGTTATGTATTACTTACAAGAATTACGTAAACTATCCAGCCACATAACGTTTGTTTCAACTTCATCACTTCCAAAAAATCAAATTGCCAAGGTAAATAACCTTTGCTCCCAAGTTATAATAAGAGAAAACTTAGGATATGATTTTTTTAGCTATAAGGTTGGTTTAGATATAATTAAGCCCTTATCAGACTGGGATGAAATAATTCTTTGTAACGATAGTGTATATGCTCCTATTTATCCTTTTGAAGCAATGTTTGGCACAATGCGCAGAATGAGTTGCGATTTCTGGGGTCCAACAATATCATTCGAAATAACAAAACATCTACAAAGTTATTTTATGGTTTTCAATAAGCGATGCTTTGAAAATTCTTATTTTCAAACCTTTTGGAGCAACCTTGAAGTCATTAATAATCGTGATCAAGTAATAGATAAGTACGAAATAGGACTATCCAACCATCTTTTCTCTCATGGAATGCAGTCGGGAGCGTATTTGCAAACCATAAAACCATGGAATTACTTTTATATTATCTTAGCACTTTGCAATATTCTACTACAACAAATACGCATGAGAAATTTTAGTAACCTCATAATGTATATATTAACTGGTAATCTCGACAATATCAAAATTAACCCTACCATAGCTCTATGGAAAGCACTAATTCAATTAAAAGTGCCTTTTTTAAAGAAAAGCGTGGTTAGAAAATTTGAAAAAGAAAATAGACAAAGTATTGTTTTAGAGGAAATTAGTAAATATTCCAACTATAATAATGAATTTCTAAAGTAGTTTGCATTTTAGTTTTAACAAAAGCAAAGCATTCTGTTCAATAAAAAACTAATCAACTACAATTAGTTACTCAATTTTACCCCTTCGTATGAGGCAATAGCAAAGAGGTACAGCAATTGATTGTTGCATTATAGCCCAAGCTTCATAACGCCTATATTGCCAATATTTTGTTCATTTACCGATGTGAATGTAATAAAAACCTCCCCTACTGTATTGCAGTAAACCGCGCCCGATCCGGAAACTTTTGCATTATAAATTTGTACCGATTTAATTTCCAAGCCTTTGTCGTCGAATACACGTATGTTAACTTGGTTTTGTGTAGTTTCGAGGCTTAGCAATCGCTTATTTGGTAAGCCAATGCAGGTAATGGTTTGTGCTGCTTGTGAGGTTAATGAATATATTTCGCTGGAAAGACTACCAAATTCGTTTATTTTCGAAATTATTGGAAGCGTATTGCGACTTCCACAAAGTGAGAGCATACCTGCAGCATACCTAGGTGCATAAATACTGTCGGTTTCGGAATATATTTTTTCCCAAACAATGTACCCTTGTTTATCGATTCGCCAAAACCAGCGACCTGCAGCACAAACTATCTCGTTTTTCGCATTTAATGCTATACCGTTTAAACTGCCGCGTTTGAGGTATTGTCGCGACCATAATTTTTGCACATCGGCATTAAGTTTTATGAGAAATGTTTTCATTCGTAGCGAATCGTCGAACATATAGCCACTAAGGTACATTTCGTTTTCGGCAGTTAGTGCGAAATCCTTCACTTCGTTGCCTTCCACGGTTTTCTCCCAAATACCGTTTCCGTTTTGTGCCACCTTAAATATCCAAGCGCGGCGGGCAATGGAATCGGTTGATGCTCCAGCCCAGCCTGTTACAATTAAATCGCCTTTGGGGGTAATTGCCATTTGGTTGGAATGGTTATATGTTTTTGAACCAAACGCTTTGTTCCATAGTACTTTACCAGTATTATCGATACAAATAAGCCAACTTTGCGTACCCACCTCGTCGGTTTTTGTGCGGTTGGCTGCAATAATTGTTTTTTCATCTGTGGTAACTACAATTCCGCCAGCTTCGTCGTCCTTTTCATCGAAATCGAAACCTTTAATCCACTGAATAGCTTCTTTGTTACCCTGTATATTTTCGGTCATTTTCTGACCTAAAACGTTCGATTTTAAATTGAAGATATCGACAAAGTACTCGCCATCGGGGTATTTTGAAATGTAATCGTTGTAGGCTTCCAACGTATTCACTTCTTTTGCTTTGTCGTACAATAGTTTACGAAGAATTGTACGTGCTGTCATTATTTGTAGAGCTTTCGGATAGGTATCAATAAAGCCTTCGATTGATTCGATTGTGTTTCGTTTTTTCGCATCGTCGAACGCTAGTAAATCGCGGTTACGCAAAGCCACAAAATACTGGTCGGCCTTGGGATAATTCGTAATAAATGTTGTGTAAGAGGCAATTGTGTTTTCTTTTTTGGCAATATCGAAAGCCAAAGTGTAACAGGCATTTATGGCTTTAGGTATTTGGGCTGCATCGGGATACGTTTTTATAAATTCGTTATAAGCCTCTAAAGTATTGGCTTTTTCGGCAGTACGAAATTTTATATGATTACGTATGTGCAACACGTTTTCGTAATATTTCGAGTTTGGATATACTGCCAGAAAATGCTCGGCAATAGCTACGTTGTTTTCTTCGCGTACATATTTAATAAGCTTATTTTCAATTGCTTTCTCTTCGGTGTCGAAATTAAAACGTATTGTTTTATTCCGCTTTCGAGGGTCGCTGGCGGTGAAATATTCTTTTAAAAAAGCTGTTTCGTCGGCTGTAATTTTCGAAAACGATTTGTTGGCCTTAAAATAGCTGTCCCAAGCCTTAAAATAGTCGCGTGTGGGATTATTATCGTTCGAGAAAACCAGAGCTAAGCCAAAGTGAGCAACGCTGCTGGCGGTATCATCTTCCAAATATTTTGTAAAAACTTCAATTGCTTTGTCGTATTCCGCCTTTTCAATATACTTAAAACCTTTGGTTGACGACTGTGAATAGCCACAAATAGTTATTAGCGCTAAAATTGCAGCAATATATAATATCTTCATAATTAGTTATTTATAAACCGTAATATTACTTCTTTACAAGAAAAAACTCAACTCGCCGGTTAATGGCTTTACCTTCAGCGGTAAGATTGGTTTCAATTGGTTTAAGTTTGCCGTAACCCATTGCTCGTAAACGCGTTGGCTCAATTCCTTTCGACACCAAATAATCGACAACAGCTTTGGCACGACCTAGGCTTAGGGTAGTGTTGTATTTATCCGATCCATCGCTATCGGTATGTCCGCCAATTTCGATAAGATGAACGCCAGTTTCGGTAATAAACGCAACAACCTTATCGAGTTCGGCAAACGATGCTGGTAAGAGTGTTGTTTTTCCGTATTCGAAAAAGAGATTTTTAAGAACAATAGCGGTACCTTCCTGAATGCTTTGTAGTCCATCGGTTAAAGCATCGGCAGGTATTTCGGGTTCGTTAAAAATTATTTTTCCCGATGATGTGCAATTATACATGTCGTTAGCTGTGTATGAATATGTTCCGGGTGGAAGGTTTGTTAACTTAGTGCCTGTTTGATTGTTGGACCATTTTATATTGTATGGTGCTGTGCCTCCGCGTATTGCAAGCGTTATTTTGCCATCGTCCTTTTTACCTTTAAATATTCCGGTACGAGGGTCGAATCCACCAGTATAGCTCGAATCGATAAGAGCAACATCCATAGAATGAGGCACACAAGGGCAGTCGTTACAATCTTTTAACTCCTTGATTGTAAAATCGTCGAAAAAATAAAAAGCGTACGATTTGTTACGTAAGTTAGTGGCATTCTTATCGGTAACTACATAGTTGGTGTGGTCGTAATTTTTAAAATTGCCAACGGTAAAATATCGCTCGTTGCCCGATGATATATAAACTTGGCAGTATCGCTCCCAGTCGGCAATATTATCGAGGAAAAGACCGGCTTTATTGTTTAGTTGCGCTTCTACGGCAAGATTTTCCTTCGAAGTTGTTTTAACTTCTTGCTGACTAAAATACATACTTAACTGATCGACAGCGAATTTTGAGTACGACGCCAATCGGTAATAGAATGTAATACAGTACTTTTTGTCTTTTTCGAGCGGTTTGCTTAACGAGCCTTGAAAGTATTCGCGGTAGTTGTACTCGGTACCAGTTAAAATGGCTCCCATATATGCGTTTCCGGTGTGTGGTTCGCTCTGTCCGGCAAAATTATTAGGCACGCGCACCTCGCCAGTACTACATTTGTTGAAATAATCGGGCGTTGCCGACGTTGGATACGTCCAATTGGGGATAAGCTTATGCGAATAATCCATTGACGTAGGTGACTCGGGGCATTTTTCGTATGTTTCGAAGCTAGGGTTTTGCACCAAGTTGTTGTCCAGAGAATTAGAGGTCTGTCCTTGTATTTGTATAGAAAATACTGCACCAGCAATTATGCTAAGTACTTTTGATTGGGTAGATATTGTTTTCATTAATTTAGGTGTTATCGGCATGTGCTAGTAATGAAATAATTACTGTGTTTCCAGCAATTTAAAAATGTTTAATAAACTAATATTCAATTGATTAATTTCATTAACATTAAGGCAGTCTAAAATACCCAACGCTAGTTCTACATCAATGGTTGCAATTTTATTAATACGAATAAGTGATATTGTTTTCAGACCATTTTCGATTGTTGGCCTCACAATGATATCGTGTTTTTCCTGCCAGTGAAGTTCGGAGGTTATAAAGCAGACCGTAACATCTACCTCATTTGAAAATAGAATAACTGCAGGTGGTATCTTGCTCCCTTTCAGTCGGTAAATGGAAAACGAATGAGAATAATATCGCCCTTATTCACTTAAATTTTACTTTTAAATCGTTCACAGAATAGAGTTCAGGTTCGCTATTCAAAAAATTGTATAATTTTGAAGTTGAAGCAATTTCTTGTATCCCTTCAGTAATAATCTGATTATCAATTTTATTAAGAAGGAAGTCGACGAAATCGTTCACTTCACTAATTCGCGATTCGGGCAATTTTTGAATATTTACAATTGTTTTTTGTAGAACAAAGCCGTAATCCATATATTTAAAATATTAATTATCAAAATATTAAATAAAATAAAAGCAGACCTGTAAGCCGGGTTCTGTCGCCGCCTTATCGAACTGCAGTGAAACGGGGCGGATGTTCGAAGCGCATAATTTTCAACATGCAACCTACAATGCACCCACTTTGGTATATAATGCGTGTTGACAACTAGGCATTTTACAATTTTTCGATTTCGTCCTTAGTTAATCCTGTTGATTTCGTAATAATCTCAATCGCTACGCCATTATTTTTAAGTCCTTTTGCAAGTTTATATTTTTCGTCTAATCTTATTTTATCCTCTGCATCAACTTTCATAGTCCAAGCCATACTAGCGCTATAATGCAAATCCTCAATATGTTTTAGATACTTTTTACGCTCATCATCAGAAAGACTATCAACACGCCAAAGTTCTTTAGCTTTATCAATCCCTTTAGCGTTGAAATAATCCTTAATCTCGTTGTTTTTAAAGTAATAAATCCATTGATCTAATGAATCTTTGGCTACATTGTTGAAGTTATTTACCTTAATCACATAATACTCAAGGGAAATTTGAAAAGGTTCTATCTTCCCTCCTAGAAGTTCGGTTTGCTTTGATGATAATTTTAATTTGTCTGACGTATGCAATCCAATAAAATCAGTCTTACCATGATAAACATAATCTTCTCCTTGTCCTAAATCAAAATATACGATGTTTATCGAATAGACTTTTTTAATATTTTTATATGGTTCTCCAACTGAAATATATTCACTAATTACCTTAGCGGTTTCATAAGCCATTCGATGAAAATAATCATATTCGTTTTCATTCTGAACCTCAATAATTACAAGCTCTTCCTTGGAATTTTTAACCAACAAATCTACACGGTTAAATTTATCAGAATTAATTTTTTGATTACTCTCGCTTTCAAGTATGGAAAGTATATTAATATCATCCTTTAAAAGTTCTGAAAGAAATCCCTCCAATACCGAGAAATCGGCTTTATTTCGCAGTAATCTTTTTATCGCCCAATCGAACCGTATTAAATTCCTATTTTTCATTTTCCAAGCTATTATGGGCAAATTTAATCATTTAATTGGAATCCAGATATATACTCATGGTCGACACTATTTGCATTGTTGCCAACGGATGATTAAAACAAATTGAAATATTTAACCGCGCTTCTCACAAAGCTTAAAATCTTTTTTAAAACGATTTGTATATCTGATTTGTGCAAGTTGCCATAATAATTACGCTTTTTTCATAAAATGTCGAAAAAAATAAAAGCAGGCCTATAAGCCGGGTTCTGTCGCCGCCCGAGAGCGGGTTCTATCATTTATCTGGGATTGGCGTCGCCGCCAACCACTAGCGACCTACCCCTCACGACTGCTTTTGGCATCAATGCGAGCAGCTCTGTATTCGTTTTGCAACGAAAATCGTGATATACATGGTCTTACAACCCATCAGACACACGGCTGCCAATGTTGCCACCAGCACCGGTGAGCTCTTACCTCACCTTTTCACCCTTACTAAGCTGCAACACGTTGCGGCAAAGCGGTTGTTTTCTGTTCTGTTACTATACCATCGCTGGTATCTTCCCGTTAGGAAGCATGGTGCCCTTCGTTGCCCGGACTTTCCTCCCCAGTTTTCACCGAAGCGATAGAACGACCTGCTTTATTTTAGTACTGAGTACTAATTATCAATTATATACCAATATACTTTACTATCATAATAATTCTATATACTTGGTACTTAGTACTTCACCATAACCATCGTTGCCCCAAAGCCATATTCCTTAAACGAGGCATCCTGATATTTAAGGTGTTTGTATTTGGTGTCCAATGTTTTGCCTATTTCGTACTTTAATTTTCCATTGCCTACGCCATGGATAAATACTATTTTTTTTACATTGCCACGAATAGCGCCATCGAGAGCAATGGTAAAACGTGCTAGTTGTAAATCGATAATTTCGCCAGCACTCATAGATGAATGATTATCAACTAGTTCTTCGATATGAAGATCCACTTCTTCAATATCGGATTTTGTGGTTGACTTTGCCGATGATTGCAGTTTTTTTGTCGATGGAGCTGTATCTTTTCGAATTTTTTGAATTATGTATTTATCTTCGTTTTCCGACACAACACGTTCTATCTCATACAGTAAGCTTTCCTCGGTTATGTTTATTACTATGGCTTTTTCGTCGAAATAGTCGTTCACCAACCAATTAGATGGCTCAACCATTTTTAAAACATCAATTTTATATTCGTAAATAACAGGCTCGTGTGGAAGAAAAATTCCCTTCTTGTAAAAAATACATGATAATTTAAGTGCCTGTAATTGTTTTAGTTCCGTTGTTGTAAGTGTAAGTATGTGTAGCTTCGAATCGTCCTCAACCATTCCAGCTTTTTTGCCGTACACAAAATTATCTTTAACCACCGAAAGCGAGTACATCATTCGATAGGTGCAATCGCTAATTATAAACAACTTAAAATCTGGTTCGTTGCGGCCTTTTAGCTGAACGGGCACCAACCCCAAAAGTATGTTTAGAGTGCAGTTTTCGGAGGTAATAATCTCATCGTCGTTATAACCAAAAGCTTCATCTTCAACAACTTCATCGGGAATAAAATTAATATCCTTCTTAGCAACATTAGCTTCCGATTTAGTGCTTATCGATTGTTTAATTGGTACAACAGCGGCTTGCCTCATGTCGCCAAAACCAGCTTCTATCACAATAATTAAATCGGCAAACGGCGATGGAATTTCAAAACCATCGGAATTTTGCACAAAAGCCACTTTATCTCTAACTTTTGTAACAACGCCGCCACCCACATCGTTCAAAAACTTTACTTTATCGCCTACTTTAAATGTCATTTTTTGTAGATTGAATTTGAGGTTGTAAAGGTTGTAGAGGTTTTAAAGGTTATAGAGGTTGTAGAGGTTGTAGAGGGTGTAGAGGTTGTAGAGGTTGTAAAGGTTGTAGAGGTTGTAGAGGTTTTAAAGGTTGTAGAGGTTAGAGGTTGTAGAGGTTGTAGAGGTTGTAGAGGTTGTAAAGGGTGTAAGGGTTGTAAAGGGTATAGAGGTTGTAAAGGTTATAAAGGTTGTAGAGGTTTTAAAGGTTATAGAGGTTGTAAAGGTTATAAAGGTTGTAGAGGTTTTAAAGGTTATAGAGGTTGTAAAGGTTGTAGAGGTTGTAAAGGGTGTAAGGGTTGTAAAGTTATACTGCTTCTATATCTTCTATATCTTCTATATCTTCTATATCTTCTATATCTTCTATAACTTCTATAACTTCTATATCTTCTATATCTTCTATATCTTCTATAACTTCTATAACTTCTATATCTTCTATATCTTCTATATCTTCTATAACT
>JANYAP010000084.1 GCA_025361285.1 Bacteroidales bacterium
CAAACTAATGCAAGGGCGGAAAGGTTAAACGGTAAAATCAATCGATTCATTTCAAACAATTATGGCGTCAAAGACAAAGACTTTGCATTATATCGAATCGCAAAATATTTTTCATAGCACCTCAAAAAAAGAATTAACCATATTTACTGCCTTCACTTTTTTTACCAAGGAAAAAGTGGTTGATATTGGTAATGTGGAAATTACAAGCGACAAACCGCATCATTTAAATTGGTCGCCATTGGTAGGTTTGGGCGTAATGGCTGTTGGCGGAATGGTTTTATGGCAGTCAACTAAAAAATAATTACTGCTTGAAGTTATATATCAAATACATGGTTAGTCAGCGCTGCAAAATAGTAGTGAAAGAAGTGTTTAATAAACTCGGCTTTAGCTATATTATTGTAGATATGGGTGTTGTGGATATTATGGATAATATTTCCGACGATCAACGCAGCGAAATACGTTTAGCTTTACATAATTATGGCTTGGAACTTATCGACGATAAAAAAACATTGCTTATCGAAAAAATAAAATCGGTAATTATCGAAATGGTACATTTTTCTGGAGAAACGCCAAAAACAAATTTTTCGGATTATTTAAGCGAAAAATTAAAGTACGATTACACGTATATGGCTAACTTATTCTCGGAAGTACAAGGAATAACTATCGAGAGTTTTATAATTTCGCATAAAATTGAACGAGTAAAGGAACTTATTATTTACAACGAATTTAACCTAACCGAAATAGCTTGGCAGATGCATTACAGTAGTGTTGCGCATTTGTCGAACCAGTTTAAGAAAATAACTGGACTTACGCCCACGCACTTCAAAAACTTAAAAGATAAACGAAGGCAAGCTATTGAGGATGTGGGAAATATTTGACTCATACCCACTTAAATGAAATTTCTTCTCGAAAAAAAAATAGCGTTCGCCTATTTTCTGGCTGCAGCAGCAATGGTATTGGTGTTAGTAGTTTTCTATAATAACACTAAAAGGGTTAAAGCAACAAACGATTTGGTTGAACATACCCAGGAAGTGCTTTCGAAATGCGACGACGTGATGATGGACGTTCTTTATATCGAAACCAGTTCGAGAGGCTTTCGCCTAACAGGTAACGAGCTGTTTTTGGAACCTTATAATACATCAATTGTAACCATAAACGGCAATCTGGCAACGTTGGCACAGCTTACTGGAGGTAACGCTAACCAACAACCGCGGGTTGATACGCTAAAAAAGTTAATCGCCAACAGGCTTATATTAGCTAAAACAAACATAGAGGTTCGAAGGCACAACGGTTTAAAGCGTAAATCGGAAATAGTGGACGACCAAAAAGCCGAAATGCTTACCAGTAAAATACGAACTCTAATTGCCGCTATCAATAGCAACGAATATAGTTTGCTAAAACAAAGAAAATTAGATAACCAAAGGAGCACTAAATACTCCGATTTAATTCTCATACTGTTTCTTACACTTATTGTTATTATTTCGGGGCTTGTAATTTATATAACCTTAAACCGAAAAATTAAGCACGAATACGCTCTGGAACTGAGACATTCCGCAAAATTATTTTCGAATTTATTCAATTACAACCCGGCTGCTATAGCCATATACAACCTTAATAACGGCGAAATATTAAATGCGAACAATAGCTTTCTTACTTTAATCGACTATACATCGAAGGAACAAGTACTTAGCAAAACTTTTGCCCAGCTAGGTGTATTTGTCGACCCTAAATATGGCGAATTAGTTGTGGAACTTCTTAAAGAAAATATTGTTGTTAACGACCTCGAAACTATTATATTAACAAAGAAAGGCGATATTAAATGGGTATCGGTTTCGGCACTTTTGCTCGAAGTTGAAACAACCCCATGCGTTTGCTTTGTTTCGATAGATATTACCGACCGTAAAAAGGCTGAGGAACAGCTGTTTAATGTAAATAAGGATTTAGAGAAATCGTACAAATCGTACAAATTGCTCTCGTTCTATTCTCGCAGCCTTATCGAAGCCAGTTTGGATCCATTAATTGCTATAAACACCGAAGGTAAGATTGTGGATATAAATCAGGCAAAGGCCGCAATTACTGGTGTGGAGCGCGAAAAGCTTATTGGAACTAATTTTTTCGATTATTTTACCGAACCACAAAAAGCACAATTGGTTTATAAAGAAGTGTTTACAAACGGCACTATTTCAAATGCGCCGCTCACATTTCGTAACGTAAACGGCAAGCTTACCGACGTGTTATTTAATGGATCGGTTTATAACGACGATGCCGGCCAAGTGACAGGTGCTGTTGTTGTGGCGCGCGATATAACCGAACAAAAGCGATTCGAAAAAGAACTTATCGAAGCAAAAATAAGTGCCGAAGGTGCCGCCATTTTAGCTGAAGAGTCGGTACGTGCTAAGCAGCAATTTCTGTCGAACATGAGCCACGAAATTCGAACACCAATGAATGCAATTATTGGCTTTACCAAAGTAATGCTAAAAACCACTTTGAACGCTAAACAAAAGGAATACCTTACAGCTATAAAAATGAGCGGCGATTCGCTTATTGTGCTTATAAACGACATACTCGACCTTGCAAAAGTTGACTCCGGCAAAATGATATTCGAACAAACGCCATTTAAAATGGCAGCTTCAATAACGGCTATGCTACATCTGTTCGAAACAAAAATAAAGGAAAAAAACTTGCAACTAGTTAAAAAATACGACTGTAGCATACCTGCCGTTTTAATGGGCGACTCGGCTCGCTTGCATCAAATTATTTTAAACCTTATAAGTAACGCAGTAAAATTTACATCCACAGGGCAAATTACGGTTAGCGTTCAAATGGTTAGCGAAAACGAAACGCAAGCCATCATCGAATTTGCTGTTACCGACACTGGCATTGGAATACCACCCGATAAAACAAGCACCGTTTTCGAAAACTTTCAGCAAGCAGCCAGCAATATTTCGCGGTTGTATGGCGGAACAGGCCTAGGGCTTGCCATTGCCAAACAATTAGTGGAATCGCAGGGAGGTACCATAAATGTGCAAAGTAAACAAAATGAGGGTTCTACCTTTAGTTTTGTACTTACATTTCAAAAAACAAATATCGAAGCCGAAATGGAAACTGAAATTATAGATCCCACTTCTGAAGTAAAAAACATTAAAGTATTGGTTGTTGAAGATATGGCTCTTAACCAATTACTTATGAAAACACTTTTAGACGATTTTGGGTTTACACACGATATTGCCGGAAACGGTAAAATAGCCATCGACAAACTTCAACATAAAACTTACGATATTGTTTTAATGGACTTGCAAATGCCCATAATGAACGGTTTCGAAGCAACTGCATACATACGCAACACCATGCACTCGGCAATACCCATTATAGCATTAACCGCCGATGTAACCACAGTGGACTTAAAAAAGTGTAATGCCGTAGGAATGGACGATTACATATCGAAACCACTAGACGAGAGGCTTTTGTATAGTAAAATTATTGATTTAGTTAAGAAACCTATAATAGCGAACGAAGACGACTATAAAGCTAAAATTGAAGTTATTGCAGATACTGGCATTACCGACGAAAAATGCACCGACTTAACGTTTCTGGCATTGCACACGCGAGCTAACCCTCAGTTAATGATGCAGATGATAACACTTTATTTAGATCAAACCCGCCCTTTAATTTCGCGGATGAAACAAGGCTTGCACGATAACGATTGGGAATCGCTGTCGGCGATAGTACATAAGCTAATTCCTTCATTTTCAATTATGGGCATACATAGCGATTTTACCGATAAGGCACGCAAAATACAGGAATACACTAACGCCGAACAACATTTAGACGAAGTACCCGAATTGGTTATGGATCTCGAAAACGTGTGCACCAAAGCCTGCATGGAACTAGAAATAGAATTGAATTTGATAAAATATAAAAACTAATGCAAAGCGATAAAAATATATTACTCTTTTTGGTTGACGACGATGCTCTTTTTCTGAAGGCTTTAGAAATAGAGTTTATGGAAAACACGGGGTCGATAATTAAAACCTTTGTAACTGGCGAATTGTGCCTTGCAAGCTTGGCCGATAAGCCCGATGTTATAATTCTCGATTATCACTTAAATAGTATTGATAAAGAGGCTATTAATGGACTGGAAACCCTCGATAGAATAAAGAAATTCAATCCGTCAATACCGGTTATAATGCTATCGTCTCAAGATAAAATTGAGGTTGCCGTTAACTGCATGAAACACTTAGCGTTCGACTATATTGTAAAAAGCGAAACTGCTTTTCTTCGATTACAAAAAGCAATTACCGCCATATTCCATAACCAAAAGATAGAGAAGGCATTGAGTTGGTATATGGAGAAAATGTAAATTTATTACACGTAATCATTAAAGTCGTCCACAGGATCATCAAATCCAGGCTTTAGAATAATCGCTCCTTTAGCATAACCAAAAAAATCCTCCACAAAGGCGCTCCTTAAAAGTATGCTGTCATTCCGATGTAGGTCGGAACCGAGTTTACGAGCTCGCCGAAGGCAATCAATAAAGGGTGAGTAATTGCATTATCATCGCCCGTTTTTTAGGTATCCCGACCTGCGTACTAATTACTCAGTACTTAGTATTCCCGCTATTCCGCTGGTATGTATATTTCGAACTGTGCGCCTACGCCTAATTCGCCTGTGGCTATAATAAGACCATTGTGGTTTTCTACTATTTTTTTAACAATGGCTAAGCCTATGCCGGTACCCGCATATACATCCTTGCTATGCAATTTTTGAAACACTTCAAAAATACGTTCGCTAAAACGTGGTTCGAAACCAATGCCGTTGTCCTTTACGGTTATATGGCAATATTTTTTTTCGGGCGATAGCTTCTTGTTATCTATTACGTTGCCTAACACTATGTTGGCACTTATTATTATGTGAGATTGGCGCGATGGTTCCGAAAATTTTAGTGCATTGCTAACCAGGTTATCGATAAGTTGGCGAAACTGAAAGGGTATTATATTGGCAGTGCAAAGCTTTTTGGCATTGATGGTGGCTTTTTTTTCGAGTATAGTGTCCTTTAAATCGATTTTTATTTCGTCGACAATTACACTGAGTTCGGTTTTTTCGAATTGCAGCTCGGTAGTGTTTATGCGCGAAAAGGCAAGCAGGTCGTCGATAAGTTGTTGCATACGATTGGCAGCCAGTTGTATGCGATTAAAGTTGTATTTTCCTTCGTCGGACAGGTTTGTGTTTTCGTTGTCGAGAATTATTGTAACGAAGGTTTGTATTTTGCGCAACGGCTCCTGCAAATCGTGGCTCGATACATACGTAAACGCCAGTAACTCCTTGTTTACAACAATAAGTTCGGCGGCGCGTTTTTCTTTTTGTTCGTTCTGAAAAGCCAGTTCCTCGTTAGCAATAATTAGCTCGGCAGCGCGTTTTTCTTTTTCTTGGTTTTGGTAGGCTAGCTCCGCATTAGCAATAATAAGCTCGGCAGCGCGTTTTTCTTTCTCGGCATTCTGAAACGCCAGTTCCTCGTTGGCAATTATAAGTTCTATGGCACGTTGTTCCTTTTCGTGATTCTGAAAAACAAGCTCTTTGTTGGCAATACCAAGTTCTACAGCACGTTTTTCTTTTTCGAGGTTCTGAAAAAGCAGCTCTTTGTTGGCGATACCAAGTTCGGCAGCACGTTTCCCCTTTTCATCGTCTTGAAAAACAAGCTCTTTGTTGGCAATACCTAATTCGGTGGCACGTTTCTCCTTTTCTTCGTCCTGAAAAGCCAGTTCCTTGTTGGCAATGCCTAATTCTTCCGCTCGTTTAAATTTCTCGTCGTCCTGAAAAGCCAGCTCAATGTTTGCAATTCCAAGTTCGGCGGCACGTTTTTCCTTTTCAATTTTTTGGTAAGCCAGTTCCTTATATGCTAAGTTCAATTCCAATAACAGTTTGGTGTTTTCCGCTTTATGAAATGCCAATTCATTGCGAATATTAATTAGTTTTGTATTGGTAGATTGTGTGTTGTTCATGATTGTAACTAAAGTGTATTAGGTTTTTATTACTATGTACTTATTACTCAGTACTAAATACTTAGTATTCAGTACTAATATTTTTCAAAGTAAGCACAAATTCGTTTCGGGTAGGTTGTTCGCTGTCATTTTTAGCAATAAGCATAATTGCTTGTTGTACTATTTTTTTGAATTGCGCGAATATTACTGGTTTGCGAATAAAATATTGAGCTCCGTTTTTATATAGCATATTTACAACCCCTTGCTCGTACGATGTTGAAAATATAATTACCAGAAGGGGCATAAGTCGGCTGCTTGCCTTTATTTCGGTTAGGCATTCGAAACCATTTTTTCTCGGCATATTTATGTCGAGAAACAGAACATCGGGAAGCGCCAATGTTTCGTTGGAAAGAAGCTCCATTAGCTGTTCGCCGTTGTGTACCGATGTTAAGTTGTTGGCTAGGTGTAACTCGACTAAAGCATCTTTAAAAAAGATGCAATCGTCGTCGTCGTCGTCGGCAAGTAAAATTTTTAATTGGTTTATATTCATATTTTTATATTTTGTTTAGACTGTAGGCTTGAGGCTATAGGCTGTAGGAGCTTCATATTAGGCTGTAGGCTTGAGGCTGTAGGCTGTAGGAGCTTCGTTACGAGCCTTAATAGCGGAACGTTTACCTTTTATTTTTTCCTGAAGCCTAAAGTCTACAGCCTAAAGCCTTTTTCTTCATGCATTTAAAATGTATTTAACGTGGGTTGCTGAAAATTTTTTCTCTAAAGCTATTGGTAATGAGTGTTGTATAACCTCTTTAAGCTGACCAAAATCGCCAGGTTTGTGTATGTACACATGTGCGCCACCTTTAAACAACGCACCTATTGTATTCCAGGCATTTGTTGTCGAAAACATTATTATAGGTATGTGTTTAAGTAGATTATTATGCATTATCTCGATTAAGCATTCGCGCCCATTTTTGCGAGGCATATTTATATCGAGAAAAATGACATCGGGCAATTGTTCGGTATGTGCATAAAGGTAATTCAAAAGCTGTTCGCCATCGGGTACAGTTACAAGTTTTGCGGCAATAGGCAGCTCCTTCAAAGCTTTTTCGAAAAAGTAACGATCGTCCACATCGTCGTCGGCAAGTAAAATTTTTAATTGTTTAGTAATCATGTGTTTACATTACTTTTTTAGGCTTTAGACTAGAGGCTGTAGGCTGGAGACTTTAGGCTTGAGGCTTTGGATGGAGGAGCTTCGTTACAAGCCTTAATATCGAAACGTATACCATTTATTTTTTCCTCCAGCCTAATGCCTAATGCCTACAGTGTTATTTTTAACCGCCAATAAAGCATTTTCTATTGCCTGTTTAAGTTGGGTAAAATCGTCGGGTTTTCGAATAAAACTATGTGCCCCTATCTTCAATAAGGTGTTTATAAGCTCGCTTTCGTATTTAGCATCGTGCGGAAAAGATGTGGAGAACATTACTACATGTAGTTTATTTAGCTTTTCGTGTTCGTAAATCTCGCATAAACATTCGAAGCCAGTTTTGCGTGGCATACTTAGGTCGAGAAAAAGAACATCCGGTAACGATTCTACATTGAACAACAAATATTCCATAAGTTGCTCACCATCGTCAACGATTGTAATATTGGCGTTTACATATAATTCTTCAATTGCATTTTTAAATAAAAGGCAATCGTCAATGTCATCGTCGGCTAATAGAATATTCAATGGCGCGTATTTTTAAAAATATTAATTTAAAACAGCAAAGTAGCGCATTATTGATTAGATTTAGTTATACAATTAATCAAATATGTTACATAATTCACAGTTTTGACATAAGATAAAGAGTCGGAAGTCGGAAGTCGGAAGACGGAACTCGGAAGTCGGAAGACGGAAGACATTAGACATTACACATTAGACGTAAGATATTAGACAAGCTGACTTGGTGTAAAACTATGCTTTCGTAATTGTTTCCGAAACATAAGGTTGATAAGGTTTTTAGAAGCCGGAGTATATTAATTTCTGGTTAACAAATTAAAAATAAGGTTTTTAACTATACTTTTTTTAGTATCTTACTAGAAAAATACGAACCCGTAAAACCAACCTTATTACCTTATTGTGACTACAGTATTGTTTACATTTAAACTCTGCAAACGACTTAACAACTAATGGGTCAGGAGTTCAGAGCCTACGCAAACCAATAAATATGAGATGTTGGGGGCGTTTCGTACTTAGAAATATGTAAAAACAGTTGCAAAGGTTTATAACACTTACGCCTTTTCCATTTCGGCTATGTATTTGCCACTGCGTGCAGCGCTATTGCACAATGCCCTGTGATACAGTGTTTGTTGTGCCGCCACTACTTGCGATTCCTTACCTTGCCAAATATCTAAAGCTGGTTGCTGTATGGCACGCGAAAACGAGAAAGTAAGCTCCCAAGGCAATCGCGACTTGAATTGTGCGTTCATAGCATTTAATCGTGCCGAAGCCAAAACACTCGGTTGACCGCCCGATAAAAATGCAATTCCCGGAACCTCGGCTGGCACATTTCGCAACAGGCACTTCACAGTTGCATCGGCAACCTCTTCTATTGTTTCCTGCCTGTGCGAATCGAGTCCTGGAAGCACCATATTGGGTTTCAATATTATTCCCTCAAGAATTACCCGTTGTAATTTAAGCTGATTAAAAACTTTTTGTAGAACTTTGTCTGTTTCGGCGAGGCATCGATGCATGTTATGGTCGCCGTTCATAAGTACTTCGGGTTCAACTATTGGCACCAGACCAACATGCTGACATAACGAAGCATACTGAGCTAATGCTATTGCGTTGGCCATTATGCAACCATCGCTAGGGATACTATCGCCAATAACAAACACTGCGCGCCACTTAGCAAATCGGGCGCCCATTTTACTGTATTCCATTAAGCGGTCGCTCAATCCATCGAGGCCTTCGGTTATTTTTTCGCCTGGATAACCTTCCATGTCTTTTGTTCCACCGTCGACTTTTATTCCTAGAATTATGCCACAATCGGCAATGGCCTTTGCAAACGGGGTTCCATCATTCTTTTTCTGGCGAATTGTTTCGTCGCAAAGAATTGCGCCACTAATGCATTCGTTCAAACCTGGTGTTGAAACAATCAACTCCCTATAGGTGCGCCTAGCTTCTTCGGTTTGTGGAATTCCCAAAACGGCAAATCGTTTGTTGCAGGTTGCATTACTTTCATCCATTGCTATAATTCCCTTTCCTTCGGCAACTAAGGCTTTTGCAGTGGTTATAATATCTTGTGTGTGCATAATTAAAAGTTTTAGAATAATAAGTACCAAAGTTGAACAAAATCGACATCAAGATATTACATAATTAAGTGAATATGTTACATAATTTGCAGGTTAAAAAAGTACTGGGTAAAAAGTAACGAGTAAAAAGTACCTAGTACAAAGTAAATTAGTAACGAGTTATGAAATTAAAATGGCTTTGAAGGCAGGAAACTGATTTGTGCGTAATTAATCCTGACAAGTTTTCGGTAATAAGTATACTTTCTGATAATTATAAATTACCGAGGTTATATAAAATACAAAATATGTCAGGGTTTTCGACATTACGAATTGACACTAATCAACTGTTTATAAGTACAATTGGCTTACATTCTCCTACCTTGATTTAAGTTGTTCTTGCTTATCCTCATTTAATTGTACGTCTACTTCAGAATATTCCTTTTTCAACAAGGTAATTTCAAGTTCTGTTTTTTTTGGTAATAATTGTGAAATAAGAAATTAAAAGAGCTTTCCTTTTATGTTTTCGGGTGTTGCAGGATAAACCAATTCGTAATCGGATGAGAGAAGTTTCTCATTTTTATGATGGTATTTTATCCTATTCAAAAGATGCGTAATAAGAGCAATATGAGCCGTTTTCTTGTCTTCGGCGTTAACCACAAACCAAGGAGCGTGCTCAAAATTTGTTTTCTTAAGCATTTCGTTTCGGGCTTCGGAATAGTCCTGCCAGTGTTTCTGAGCTTCCTTATCAATTGGGCTAATTTTCCATTGTTTTAAAGGGTCTTTCTCACGATCCTTAAGTCGTTGTTTTTGCTCGTCTTTACTAATGTCGAGATAGTATTTCAAAATAATAAAGTTTGCATCAACAAGCATTTTCTCAAACAATTCCACCTCGTTAAAAAACGATTTGTATTGTTTGTTACTACAAAAGCCCATCACCGTTTCTACTCCGGCACGGTTGTACCAGCTTCGGTTAAAGATTGCAATTTCGCCCGATATTGGTAAATATGCCGAGTACCGCTGAAAATACCATTCGTGCTCCTGTCGGTCTGAAGGCTTACCCAAGGCAACCACTTTGGTTTCGCGCGGACTTAGGTGTTTTACTATGGTTTTTATTGTTCCGTCTTTACCAGCTGCATCGCGACCTTCAATTATTACAAGCAGCTTTATGTTAGAGGCTATAACGTACTTTTGCAATTTAACTAGCTCTATATAAAGCTCGTCCATTATTTCACTATTCCTTTTCACGAGATATATTGTTTTTGAGTTGTTGAATAAAAATGACATATACATATTTATACTAAAGCTAAAGAATTGAAAATAAGGATATTAAAACCTTAGTAGAAAGGAACAATACCGATTAAACCAACCTTATTACCTTATTTAGCCATATATATTTTAAGCTACAAAATGAGCTTCGGATGTAATAGTAACTTTTAATGCCTTGGAAACTATGCAGTTGTGTTCTGCTTCCTTAACAACCGCGGCAAATTCTTCTTCTTTTAAACCTTTTACGGCACCTGTTATTGCTAAATGAATGGCGGTAATTGATAATCCTTCGAGCGTTAAAGCTGCATTTGTTTCTAACGAATTGGGTGTAAACCCTTTTTTATCGAGAATAGATGCTACCGACATAGTAAAACAACCGGCATGCGATGCCGCTAACAATTCTTCGGGATTAGTCCCTTTTTCGCCCGCTTCAAAACGAGTTTTAAAACTGTAATTGGTTTTATCCAATATTCCGCTTTGTGTAGTTAATGTTCCGTTTCCTTCTTTTAGATTTCCTTGCCAGTAGGCGGTTGCTGTGCGTACCATATTCCATTTTATTAGGTTTTTATTATCAAAGCATTTATTTACATGTGGGGTATTAGTTTTTTGCAAGTTTTTAATGAACAAAATTAAATATCATAGAAACGAAAGGTGTTATATAACTTTTGATAAAAGTTACATTATTCATACATTAACATGTTGAATGTAGTTATGCTTAATAATTAATTAGTTAGCAGTATTTTTTAAAACCCGAAGGGCTTTATTTTGAATTGCCGCCAGTATAAGTGGCTTCCCAATCTTGGGAGTGTGAAAGATGTAACTTATTCGAATAGTTATGTAATGCTAACCCTAATGTTGTCCCTTACCTTTGATTTTTGGCTCCTAGAGGAGAGATATTACAGCTAACAACTGATTACTAGGCACTTTCGTTCAACAATTAATACACAACATTATGGACTTAATATTAAATCAAGGAAACTGGGTCGAGCTTAAATTTAAGCTCAAAAAATTATACCCTCAACTAACCGATAACGACTTACATCACGAGGAGGGTTTGGAGGAAGAAATGCTACGAATGGTAGAGTATAAACTTCGTAAAACAAAGGAGGAACTGCGCGTAATAATCGAAGAAATGGGTTATTCGCCTATGGAAAGGATTTGATTAGGCTGGAGGCTTTATAGGCTGGAGGCTGGAGGAGCTTCGTTGGGGTTCATTTGCCTACAGCCTCTTGTCTACAGCCTCCAGCCTCAAGCCCAAAGTCTACAGCCTAAAATACATATACTTAAAATAATTTTGCATTGAAAACGATTACCAAAATACCAATAGTTAACCCGTTAATAATTAATAGCAAAGAATTCGATTTGCTAACTGAATTGGCTCTAAACCTGCATTGGAGTTGGAATCATACAACCGACTATATATGGCAAACTCTCAATCCGACGGTTTGGGATATAACACATAACCCTTGGGCAGTTTTGCAAACCATTTCGCCCAGTGGATTTGAGTTGGCAATGAACAACGACGAATTTAAAACGAGTATACACAATCTTTTAAAGATAAAAAACGCCAGTAAAAGCCATGCCATTTGGTTTGAGCAGAAACACCATAGCCCTGCATTAACTTGTGTGGCATACTTTAGCATGGAATATATGTTAAGCGAGGCACTTCCAATATATTCTGGTGGTTTAGGCAACGTAGCTGGCGATCAGCTTAAAGCCGCCAGCGATTTGGGCGTACCCACAGTTGCAATTGGGTTGCTTTATCAGCAAGGGTATTTTAGGCAGTCAATTGGCAAGGACGGCGCACAGCACGAACTTTACCCCTTTAACGACCCCACGCAATTGCCAATTTCACCTTTACGAAGGGCTAATGGTGAGTGGTTACGGCTCGAAATTGATTTACCTGGTTATTCCGTTTGGCTACGTGCATGGCAGGTGCAAGTTGGCAGGGTAAAACTATATCTATTAGATAGTAACGATGTTGCAAATTTTCCGATTCATCGTGGTATAACCAGCGAATTGTATGGCGGCGATGCCGAACTTCGACTAAAACAGGAGCTTTTGCTTGGTATTGGCGGCTGGCGATTGCTTAAAGCGTTGGGAATACGCCCAGAAGTTTGTCACCTTAACGAAGGACACGCCGCCTTTGCAGTGTTGGAACGCGCCTACGATTTTATGAAAGAAAACGGACAATCGTTCGATATAGCTTTAAATGCAACAAGGGTTGGAAATGTTTTCACAACCCATACCGCTGTGGAGGCTGGTTTCGATAAATTTTCGCCATTACTAATTGAGCAATATTTGGGAAAATACGCCGAGCAAAAACTGGGCATTACTCTAAACCAGCTATTAGCTTTAGGTAGAAGCAATTGCAACAACAATGAGGAGCAGTTCAATATGGCGTATTTGGCATTTCGCGGAAGCGGAGCAGCAAATGGGGTTAGCCGCCTTCATGGAAATGTTAGTCGCCATATTTTTGAACCTCTCTTTGTAAACTGGACTACCGCCGAAGTGCCTGTAAGCCACGTTACCAATGGTGTACACATGCCTACTTGGGACTCGAAAGAAGCCGACAAAATATGGACTGATGCCTGTGGCAAAGATCGTTGGCTTGGAAAGAGCAAACCGCTTGGCAACGATATCAGAGATGTTTCCGACGAAAAACTTTGGGCTATGCGCACCAATGCTAATAAAACACTTATTGCCTTTGCTACAGAATACGTTTCCAAGCAATTACTAGGCTCGGGGCATACGCAGGAATCGGCCGATAGAGCAAAACAATCGTTTAGTTCCAAAGTTTTAACCCTCGGTTTCGCTAAACGATTTGCGTCGTACAAACGTCCTAACTTATTATTAACCAACCCTGATAGATTACTAAAAATATTAACAAATGTCCAATTTCCTGTACAGCTTATTATTTCGGGAAAAGCCCATTCGGGCGATTTAATTGGGCAACGGCTAATAAAAGAATGGATGCAATTTATCCGCCAATGTGGAGTGCATCCACCTGTAATATTTTTAGCCGATTACGATATGTATATTTCGGAGCAACTTGTACAAGGTGTTGATGTATGGTTAAATACACCACGCCGCCCTTGGGAAGCCAGTGGAACCAGCGGCATGAAAGTGCTTGTAAATGGCGGCATTAACCTTTCGGTACTCGATGGTTGGTGGGTCGAAGCATACAACCCGCAAGTTGGCTGGGCTTTGGGCGATGGACACGAACACGCCGACGATGAAGAATGTGATGCAAAAGATGCCAATGAGTTATACGATATAATTGAACAACAAATAGTTCCCGAGTTTTACACCAAAAACGAAAATGGAATTCCTACTGCGTGGATTAAGCGAATGCGCGAAAGTATGGCGCAGCTTACGCCGCAGTTTTCGGCCGACAGAACCGTTCGCGAATACACCGAAAAGTTCTATATGCCTGCAGCAAAAGCATATACACACCGTGCTGCTAGCAAAGGCTTAATAGCTAAGCATATAACCGAGCAAATTAATGCAACTGAACTAAACTGGCACACCATGTATTTTGGTGATATGGTTACGGAAACCATCAACGACAACTACCGCTTTGATATTAAAGTATATTTTGGCAATATAGACCCCGACAGCATACAAATTGAGCTGTATGCCAATGGAATAGGTAACGAGCCGCCTTTTATTCAAAAAATGGGGCGTGGAACTAATACTGCTTCTTTCAGAAATGGATTTCATTTTAATGCTATTGTACCCGCGAACCGTGCTATTACCGACTATACTGCAAGAGTTATACCTTGTATAAAAGATGTTTCCGTGCCATTGGAAATTTCGCAGATATTGTGGCAGAAGTAAATAGGCTGGAGGCTGGAGGCTGGAGGAGCTTCATCGTAACTTTTAAGATTGTGGGTAATATAAAAAACCCTCTATTTTTTTGCTCAAAATGCTCATATTCATTGATTTGAGTTGATTACTGTATGTAAGTTAAGCCCTTTAGGCTTTCACAACCTTACTAAATAAATTTGAATTAAACGCACAATTTAAAAATTCGCCATGAATCTCCTACAGCCTACAGCCTACAGTCTCTAACCTAAAAACAAAAATTTATGGAATCGTTAAAACCTAAAATAGCAATAATTGGTGCGGGTAACGTGGGAAGCACATTTGCCTTTTCGCTGATGATTAGCGGTTTAGCTCGCGAAATTGTACTAATCGATAAAAACGAATCACTTGCTAAAGGCGAGTGCATGGATTTGAACCATGGGGTTAGCTTGTCGCATCCTACAAAAATATATGCCGCAGGGTTTGATGGTTGCGCCGATGCTGATATAGTTGTAATCACAGCCGGAGCAAACCAAAAGGAAGGTCAATCTCGAACCGATTTGGTGCTCGAAAATGTAGCCATATTTCGCGACATAATTCCAGCGATAACAATATATGCAAATAATGCCATTCTACTGGTTGTGAGCAATCCGGTTGATATTTTAACCTATGTTACCCTCAAATTATCGGGTTTTCCGGCAAACAGAGTGTTGGGTTCGGGAACTGTGCTCGACACCGCTCGTTTAAAGTTTTTAGTAAGCGAATATTGCAATGTGGACTCTCGCAACATTCATGCATATATTATTGGCGAACATGGCGATACCGAGTTGCCAGTTTGGAGCAATGCAACTATTGCAGGTATGAATATTGAGTCGTATTGCCAAGTATATGAGCATCTTGCAAATGCTAAAGTTGAGCTCAACGAGATATTTACTAAAGTGAAGAATTCGGCTTATCAGATTATAAAAGCCAAAGGCGCCACAAATTATTCTATTGCTTTGGCGTTAGTTAAAATTACTAGGTCGATTCTGCGAAACGAGAACTCCATTTTGCCCGTTTCCACACTCATAACCAATTATTATGGAATAAGCGATGTATGCATTAGTATTCCATCGCACATCAATAAAAATGGCGTTGAGCGATACCTTCAACTGAACCTTTCCGACAAGGAACAAGAAATGTTTAAACATTCGGCCCGTACGTTAAAAAGCATTATTGATACCATAAAAATTGAATAGGCTGGAGGCTGGAGGCTGGAGGAGCTTCATCGTAACTTTTAAGATTGTGGGTA
>JANYAP010000093.1 GCA_025361285.1 Bacteroidales bacterium
GTGTTAAAAATGCTTATTTTATCAAATATTTTTTCGTTCCATAAATATTTGTATATTTGCTGCAAACTATATATCATGGGCAAAGGTACTCAAATTAAAAGATGTTCTTTAGAGGTTACAGACTGGAAACAAAAGTGCATCATAAGGGGCATTGAAGCAAAAAGCAAAAACAAACGTAATAGAGAGCTAGTTACAAGTCGAGATCTGTGGAAAGCAAAGTATACAAAAGTAAGAATGCAATGCGATGATTATGAGAATGAATTAAATAAGATTAAAAAAAAACTGAACGAGATATTAAGTTAGCAAAAAAGAAAGTAATTCGGCCTATAAATCACGAGTATTCGGGTATTCTAATTAACCTTATGCTTTCTATTAAACTCACTACTTCTGCGAGCTTCAGGTCAATTAGCAAGGTTATGGTTTTAGTTAATTTGTATCTCGATTTAAACATCAAAGTCCCATGCCATGTAACACTTTTGTTATGGGTAAAGAAAATGGGGGTTTATAAATTGAATCAAACTAAAGAAAAGGCTGATGATTGGATAATTATGATTGATGAAAGTATAGAGTTTGGGCATGAAAAGTTACTGGTTATTTTAGGGATTCGTGAGTCAAAAATAGATTTCAATCGAGCTTTACACTATCATGATATGACTTGTTTAAAAATATCAGCCTCTGATTCATGGAAAGGCGAGGATATCAAAGCAGTTATAGATCAACTCATACCCGAGCTTGGAACAATTAAATACGCAGTTGCCGATATGGGCAACTCTATAAAAAAGGCATTAAGATTGTTATCTATAACTCATGTAGCTGATATTAACCATAAAATATCTTGGTTTATAAAAGAATTATACAAAGATGATAAGCATTTTGAAACGTACGCAAAAAAGTTAGCCCATATGCGTGGCAGCATGAGTTTAGGTAATATGTCGCATATATTACCACCTCAGCAAAGGGTAAATTCAAGATATATGAACCTTAAGCCGATTTTCAAATGGGGAATGGCAATTTTAAGGATGCTTAAATCAGAAACATCTAATCCAGTAGAAAAGAAAAAAATGCTATTTGTTTTAGACTATGAAAACTTAATAAGAGAAGTAAATCAATTACTTGAGATAGCTAATCGTATTCAGGAAATAATCAAGAAAAATGGTTTGTATGAAAAAACCAAAGACGAATGCTTGAACCTATTTGATAAAGTTACAGATAAACGTATCTTGAAATTTAAAGATATGATAACTGAGTATTTAACAAATATGATTAAAATTGTTGACGGGAGTGATAAAATTCTTTGCTCTTCCGATATTTTGGAGTCGTCATTTGGGAAATATAAAAATTATATCAGCGATAATAAATCTGTTGGAATAACAGATTTGGCTTTATCTATACCTGCCTTTAATAGTAAATTAGAGCAAGGGGAAGTTCTAAAAGCCATGGAAAATGTAAAAATAAAACAAATTAAAGAGTGGAGTACCTTAAACATAGGGGATACGCAAATAAAAAAAAGAAGGGCATCGCTAAAAATGGAGCGAAGAAAAAAATGCCTTACCCCCTAATTTTAAACACCCCACCTGTCAGGATTTTCGACATTACGGATAGGCGCTAATAAGCAACTAATTTCTATTGCTCGAGCCTTTTAACCATCATTTTTATTTTATTCCACGCTTCGTGCGGAATCTTACCACCCATAACCTGAATTACATTACCAGCGAGCAACGCGCCAATATGCCCGCATCTGTCGGCCGATAAACCTTTTGATAAACCGTATAAAAACCCTGCTGCATACGCATCGCCCGCACCAGTTGTATCGATAACCTTGGCTGGTATTGCGCCTATGCGAAACACATCATCGCCCTGTTGTATCAACGAACCATTTTTGCCCGTTTTAACCACGGCAACAGTGCACATGGCAGCTATTTCGGTTAAAGCTCCCTCAGGTTCTTTTCCAGTGAAAGCCTTTGCTTCCTCCTCGTTCGCAAACACAATATCGACGTATTTCACAGTCATGTCGCGTAGAAACTGCAAATGCGCCTCAACAACATTAAAACTGGCTAAATCGAGAGAAATAGTCATATTTTTTGCCTTAGCAATTTTTAATGCCTTTTCCACTAATTCGGTGTTTAGCACTAGGTAACCTTCGATATGAAAATACTGAAAACCAGCAAATAACGACTCGTCTAAATCATCGGCTCCTATCTCAACCGCTGCACCTAAAAAAGTACCAAAAGTGCGCTCCGAATCGGTAGAAACAAGCGTTGAAGCAACACCAGTTTCGGTTTCGCTAACTTTCAAAAATGGCTTAATGTGATTTTTTACAACATCGGAAGTAAAAAAATTTCCAAGCTCATCGTTTCCAACTTTGCCTATGTATCCTGTTTCGACCCCTAACGATGCTAAACCATGTATAGTATTTGCTGCCGACCCACCAGAGGCTTGGGTGTGCTTTAGATGCTGCGTTTTCGATAATACCAAATTCACGAAATCCTTGTCAACCAATTGCATACTTCCTTTCGAAAGACCTAATTCGGTAATTAGATTATCGTTTTCAAGTCGGAAAAGAATATCTACCAAGGCATTGCCTATTCCTAATACTTTGCTCATTATAAACAGTTTATATCAATTATTTTAAGAAATCAAAGATAGAAAAAATTTACAGGAACGCATCTCGCTTTCGCAAAATGGTAGTAACATTTATAAGCACTCGCATTATATAGCAGGTAATATAAAGTGCAGAAATAAGTCGGCAAAGTGGTTTTATTTTTTTATTTTTGGCAATTAAAGAAAGCATTTATAATGAATATTTTATTAATCGGATCGGGTGGTCGCGAACATGCAATTGCTTGGAAACTAAAGCAAAGCCCAAAAATAAACAATTTGTTTATTGTGCCAGGAAACGCTGGAACCAAGGAACTTGGTGTTAATGTTGATATTAACATCAACGATTTTGAAAATATCGGAAAGTTAGTTTTGCAGGAAAACATCCACATGGTTATTGTTGGGCCCGAAGAACCTCTTGTGAATGGAATACACGATTATTTCCTCAGCAACAACAGTCTTTCCAAAATACCAGTTATTGGCCCAGCGGCTAAAGGTGCTATGCTTGAGGGCAGTAAGGATTTCGCCAAACAGTTTATGGTACGCCACAACATTCCCACAGCCAAATATAAAAGCTTCTCGGGTAACGAATTGAATGGTGCAATTGAGTTTATGAAAACACTTAAACCACCTTACGTTTTAAAGGCCGATGGTTTAGCTGCTGGTAAGGGTGTTCTAATTTTAGACGATTTAGCCGAAGCATCTCGCGAACTCGAACTTATGTTTGGTGGTAAATTCGGCAAAGCCAGTGCTACCGTTGTTATCGAAGAGTTTTTAAAAGGCATCGAGCTTTCGGTTTTTGTTATTTCCGATGGAAATTCGTACGTAATACTTCCGGAAGCAAAAGATTATAAGCGTATTGGCGAGGGCGATACCGGATTAAATACTGGTGGCATGGGAGCCGTATCGCCAGTTCCGTTTGCCGATGCTTCATTTATGCAAACAGTTGAAGATAAAATAATTAAACCAACAGTTGAAGGTCTGAAAAAAGACAATATACCATATAAAGGCTTCATTTTCTTTGGCTTAATTAAAGTTGATGGCAAGCCAATAGTAATTGAGTACAATGTGCGATTAGGCGACCCTGAAACTGAGGCTGTTATACCACGTATTAAAAGCGATTTGTTAGATTTGTTTGAAGCTACCACCAATGGCAAATTGAATGAGTACAAACTTGAAACCGATAATAGAACGGTTACCACAGTTATGTTAGTATCTGGCGGATATCCAGAAACTTACACGAATGGTAAAGAAATAAAATCGCTTAATAATATTCGCGACAGTATAGTGTTTCATGCCGGAACAAAATTCGTTGAAAACAAAGTACTTACTAACGGAGGACGAGTATTAGCAGTTAGCTCCTACGGAAACAGTATTCCCGACGCTTTAGCAATTTCGAAAAAGAATGCCGAAATAATTGAATTTGAAGGCAAATACTATAGAAAAGATATTGGCTTTGATTTGTAATACAATTTTAACAAATATATGCTTCTAAGGTTTTTTCGATCCACAGGCACTCAAATAATTGTTGCAATCCCTTTTTTCGGGTTGTTGTTATGGTTGCGTTCCCTTATGAATGCGCCTAGCGTGGCGTTTTTGTTTGATAGCCACCCTATGCCATTATACAAATTTATTACCGATATACTGCCATACACCTCATTTTACGGCACATTACTTACTCTTATATTAGTAATAGCACAAGGATTTTTACTTGTAAGACTCAACACCCGCTTTATTTTTATCAACAACCGTTCCTACTTACCAGCCTTGTTTTTTGTACTGTTTTCGGCAGCTATACCCGATTTACAACGATTAAATCCAGTTATTTTTTCGGGCTTTTTTCTTCTTTTAGCTCTCGAACAAATATTCGAGTCGTACAAATCTCAAAAAACAGCGCACGAGTTTTTTTTAGCTGCTATTTTAATCTCCATAGGCACGCTTTTTTACCCTTTTCTATTGTTTTTTGTTTTCACTTTATGGATAAGTATAATCATTCTCAGGCAGTTTAATTGGCGCGAATGGATATTTACCATCCTAGGCTTTGCTATTCCTCAATTTTTTATTTTCAGCTATTATTATCTTATACATAACGATCCAACGCGGCTTTTTCACGATTACCAAACCGTTTTTGCTGCCAATTATAAATTTACCGACTACAATTACGCAGTTACTTCCTTTATTGTATTTGCAGCACTCTTGTCAATTATGTCCAGTTTCTTTATGATACAATCGTTTCAAAGTAAAAAAATTCTCCCACGTAAAGGGTTCATAGTTTTTCTTTGGATGTTTATTAACTGCCTCATTGTATTTGTTTTAGTTCGACAAGCCTCGGTAGAGTTAATTTTTATTGCAGCCATACCACTTTCGTACTTGCTAGCACACTATTTTGCACTTATGAAATCGGTTTTTTGGGGAAATGTATTTCTTATCGTTACAATTTTGCTTCTTTCAGCAATACAATTTTTAAGATAATGAGGCAAGTATCTTATTAACAACTTATTAAAGTGTTTTTAATTTAGAAAAAAAACATTTCGGGAATTCGAAATATTTAATACTTTTGTGGCACAAATTTTAGGGGGGATTAGCTCAGTTGGCTAGAGCGCTTGCATGGCATGCAAGAGGTCATCGGTTCGACCCCGATATTCTCCACCAATAAACACAAGGGTTTCAGCGTAATGCCGAAACCTTTTTTGTTTTCAGTAACATATAATTAACACACAATTTGCAAACAATTTATAAAGTGAATATAAGCTACCGCAATAAAGTTCGGTTTTTCATTGATATTTAAAAAAAATTCGCAAAATAGGCTCACAATCAACTACTTCGAATGTTTGATTTATTATTTCCCTAATAATTTCTTCATTATAACGTTGGTTAATTAACGCTTCCTCTAATTGCATAAGTGGTTCATTATTAATAATTACCGAAGCTTTAACAATAATTCCCTTTTCTATCTCGAGGATAATGGTTATTGTTTTTCCGTTCAGATAACCGCTTTTATTTAACGTAAACTTTGGCGAATACCCAAAATTCCATTCCCAAGTTGAGTATTTTTCGGCAACCAGCTTTTCGATATTTTCAATATCTGTTTCAGAAAAATTATACGCAATAACATCCGAAAACTCGGTAAATATATGATTGATAATATTATCGGTAAATTTTTCGATGGACATGCCAACTGGAAGGTGGTCGGTAATATTTGTTACCTTGCTTCGAAACGATTTAACTGCTTTATCGTGATAATGAGCCGAATTAACTCGTAGAGCTTCTCCAAGCGATTCAAGTTTCGATGAAAACAAAAGTGTTCCATGATGTAGAATACGATTCTTGTAAACATGTTCGGCGTTGCCCGAAAATTTCAAATCGTTAATTATCAAGTCGTTACGCCCACTTCGCTCGGCTGGCACTCCTAAACTTTGCAATACCCTAATAATTGGATCGGTAAAGCGCTTAAAATCAACTAAATTACCATCGTTTCCGTTCCTAATAAATGTAAAGTTAAGGTTTCCAAAATCGTGAAAAACGGTACCGCCACCAGAAAGCCTGCGAACAACGTCAATTTTATTATCCTTTGTGTACCAATAATTTATCTCGGCAAAGGTGTTTTGGTGTTTTCCAACAATAACCGAAGGCGAGTTTTGGTAAAGCATAAAAACGTCGTCGGTAATATTCTTTAGCAGATATTCTTCGGAAGCTATGTTGAAATAAGGGTTGGAGGTTTTATTAGCGATACAGAGCATTTATTTAGTATTACAAGATGTGAAAATGTGAAGATGTGCAAATTACAAATTGAGTAATTGCAAATAGGTAGATTACAAATGATTATAAAAAGTGAATACTATAACCTTTGTTTTAACAAAAAACATATTACGCTAATATTTAAACAATAACAACTTAAATTTGGTTAAATTACCACTATACAAGTTGGCGATGGGGAAAATAATATCCCAATTACTACCCCAAACAATATTCCCTTGCTCCATTCTATATTTTTTAAAACGACTTAAGTTTTTATATTTATTACATTGAGGATGAGGATGTTCATCTAAAATGTAAAGAAATCTATTATTCTTGAAGTGTTATCGCTAAAAGTAAGTTCAATTTTATATTTACCTTGATATTCGGCTTTTATTATGCTTATCGAAGTCATGGCTTGACTTTTTTGGTGATTTTTTCAGTCGTTAGCTTTTGTTTGAATACGTAGAATTGAATCCATTTTGTAACAATGTTTGAATGAAATACTTTTATGAAATTCGTAATATCGTTGTTTTCTGAATCAGGGACGGGCTTTTACCTGAAACAACCTCGAATAATAAATTAACCAAAACTCCATTATCGTACTCAAACGTTACTTTGCTTTAGAATTCGGCATATTGCACAAGTACGTGAACAGGCTCATGATCATTAGCATAAAACAAAAACACTAAACCAAAGTACTCGTAAATTTTTTTGGCATCGGAATGCTTTTTTCAAAGTTATATTTTTTTTCACAAACAAAGTTGGATATTTGATTTTGGATGTTTGCTATTTATTCATTAATCGCCTTATGGTTAAGCGCTCCAAATAAAATATCATTGCACCGACACCTATGCCTAAAATAGCCCCACACAGCACATCGAGTGGATAATGAACGCCCAAATACATTCGGCTGTAAATGATTGCAGTAGCCCAACAATACATCGATATTGTAAGCCAACGTTTGCCGAAAAATAATGAGATAAAAGTTGCTACCGCAAACGAATTAGAGGCGTGCGACGAGACAAAGCCGTAAGTTCCACCAGCATAATTGTGCACAATATGTATAAAGTTTTGAATTACAGGATTATGTGTTGGTCGAAAGCGTTGAACGGATTCTTTTATAAAAACCGAAATTTGATCGCTTAAAACAATTAGTAATATAATGGCTATAAGCGTTATCCAGAATTTTTGTTTTCGTTCGCGAACCATAAAATAAATAAGCACCGCATAAAGCGGCGCCCATATAATTTTACTGCTTATTTGCCACATAACCTCATCCATTATAGGGCAATGAAGACCATTGATTATAAGCAGTAGTTTTTGATCGATGTGCTGCAAAAAATGTATAAAATTCATGCCGTTAACTATTTAATTCCTTCCAAAGGGCATCTTTAAGTTTATCTATACCAAATTGGGTTATCGACGAAATGAAAACGCATGGAACATTTGGTAGGTCTTTAGAAATTTCGGCTATAAGTTCTTCGTCGAGCATATCGCACTTTGTAATTGCCATAACTCGTTTTTTATCAAGCAATTCGGGGTTGTATTGTTTAAGCTCGTTGAGTAAAATTTCGTATTCGTTGTGAATATTTTTACTATCGGCAGGTATTAAAAACAGTAACAACGAGTTACGTTCAATATGTCGTAAAAACCTTAAACCCAACCCTTTACCTTCCGACGCACCTTCAATAATACCCGGTATATCAGCCATAACAAACGATCGATTATCGCGATAGCTAACAATACCAATGTTAGGCACTAAGGTAGTAAAAGCATAGCTGGCAATTTTAGGTTTAGCAGCCGATACCACCGACAGCAAAGTTGATTTTCCGGCATTTGGAAAACCCACCAAACCAACATCGGCAAGTATTTTAAGTTCGAGGACTTTCCAACCTTCCTGACATGGTTCGCCAGGCTGAGCATAACGTGGTGCCTGATTTGTAGCGGTTTTAAAATTGGTATTACCCAAACCACCGCGACCTCCTTTGGCTAGGAACTTTTCTTCGCCGTCCTCGGTAATTTCGAAAAGAATTTCGCTTGTATCGGGGTCTCGCACAATTGTGCCAAGCGGAACATCAATAACTGCGTCCTTTCCTTCGGCACCCGTGCAGTTTGCGCCCGATCCACCAACGCCATCGTCGGCAAAAACGTGCCGTGCATATTTAAGGTGAATTAGCGTCCACATTTGGGCGTTGCCACGAATAATAACGTGACCACCACGACCGCCATCGCCACCATCGGGACCGCCAAGCGGAATAAATTTTTCGCGACGAAAGTGCAGCGAACCTGCACCACCATTGCCAGATCGGCAATAAATCTTTATATAATCAACAAAATTTGTATCGGACATTGGATAAAAATAGTACTGAGTAGTTAGTACTGAGTAATTAGTACATGGTACCTAGTAATTAGAAATTAAAAAATGAAATTAGTACTTTATACTCATTACTTGGTACTTGGTACTTATTTAACTACCCAATTGCACGGCAAAGCCTATCAAAAATTTCATCGATGCTTCCAACGCCTTGAATATCTTTTAATTTGCCCTGTGCCTTGTAATAGTCCTGAACAATAGCCGTTTCGCGATTATAAACTGCAATACGGTTTTCGATAACCGACAAATCCTGATCGTCGGCACGACCTGAATCTTTGCCACGATTTAGAAGACGATTTACAAGCTCTTGTTTTTCAACATCTAACGAAAGCATAACGGTTATCGATGTGCCTTTTTGAGTTAGAAGGTTATCGAGCGCTTGTGCCTGTGCGGTTGTGCGGGGAAACCCATCGAAAATAAAGCCCTTTGCACTAGTGTTATTGTCGAGCTTATTGCTAATCATGCCAATAACTATTTCGTCGGAAACCAATTCGCCTTTTTCCATTTTCTTTTTGGCTTCGATACCAAGTGGTGTTTGGGCTGCAATCTCTCCACGAAGAATATCGCCTGTCGATAGATGAACCAACTTGTACTTATCAATCAGTTTTTCCGACTGAGTTCCCTTTCCCGAACCTGGAGGTCCAAATAAAACTAAATTTAACATACTTTTTTATAATTTATTGATTTTGTTTATTTTATAACTGTATATATATCCTCGTAGTTTCTGCCAAAACCATTGTAATCGAGCCCAAAGCCAACAATAAAATCGTTTGTAATTTCTATACCAAAATAATCAATTTTAAGGTTTCGTTGATATGCTTGTGGCTTAAATAGCAGAGTAGCAACCTTTATCGAAGCGGGATTTAATGTTTTTACTTCATTAACAATATTTTCGAGGGTAAGACCTGATTCGATAATATCGTCGACAATTATTACGTTTCGACCCTTTACATCTTCTTTTAAGCCAATTAGTTGTTGTATTATTCCTGTTGATGATTCGCCTGAATACGATGCTATTTTCACGAACGAAATCTGATTAAGAACAGTTATGCGCTTTAGCAAATCGGCGGCGAACATAAACGACCCATTCAAAATGGCAATAAACAATATTTCGCGATGTTCATAATCTTCGTTAATTTGTGTAGCTACCTGATCGATAGACCTTTTAATTGTTGCGTACGGTATTGAAATTTGAAATTCTTTATCGAGAATCTTAATCTTCCTCATTATTGCAAATAGTGTTTAAAAAAGGCTACGAAATTACAAATTTAATTTAACTTTATTTTTTTGAAATTTAAAATGCTAATAGATAATTTAATGAATGCAAAAGTAAGTATTATTATGGGAAGCACCTCCGATTTGCCAATTATGAAGGAGGCTGCAGAAGTTTTAAACGAATTTAAAATTCCGTTCGAAATTTTTGCCTTATCGGCGCATCGCACGCCACAGCAGGCTATGGACTTTGCTCGCAACGCCTACGAACGAGGAATAAAAGTAATTATTGGTGGAGCAGGTGGAGCAGCGCATTTGCCTGGCGTAATTGCTGCTTTAACGCCTATTCCAGTAATTGGAGTGCCTATTAAAGCTGGGATTTCCATCGATGGCTGGGATTCAATTCTCTCAATCCTACAAATGCCTCCTGGCATACCTGTAGCCACTGTGGCACTAAACGGTGCGCGTAACGCTGGCATTTTGGCAGCTCAAATTGTTGGCACTGGCGAACCTGCTGTAATGCAACAAGTAATAAACTTCAAAGCTTCTTTGGAAAAGAAAATAGTGCAGGCAAACGAGGAATTGGCTAAGGTGAAGTACGAATTTAAGGTTAATTGATGTGATTTTAACTCTTGTAACATATCGCAATTATCTCATAAATAATAAAATATGGACAGGAGTCCTTTTATTATACATCTTTATATGCGCTCCTGCAATTGCTAGCAATGGTAATTACCCTGCTGGAGCGCGTTCGGCGGCACTTTCGAATGCTTCTGTTACCCTTGCCGACGGCTGGTGTACCTTCAACAATCAGGCTGGTTTAGGCTTCTTAAAATCGCCAGTTTTTGGTTTCCATTTCGAAAACCGCTTTTTGGTAAAAGAACTTTCGGCGCAAGCGGGCACTTTTGCAATGCCCTTCAAACCAGGAGCTCTGGCTATTAGCTACCGTTTTTTTGGTTACTCGAAATATTACGAATCGAAGTTTGGGCTGGCTTACGGCATGAAATTTACCAACCGTTTTGCTGCTGGCGTTCAAATTAACTATCTGCAAACGCATATTGCCGAAGGCTATGGAAACTCAAATGCTCTGGCCGCCGAATTTGGTTTGCTGGCGCAACCAATCGATAATTTTTATGTAGGCGCGCATATCTTCAACCCAACAATGACAAGGCATAACGGTTTGCCCGAAGAAATAATCCCTACAGTTTTTAGGCTTGGTTTTAGTTATGTATTTGACGGTAAGGCCACTATACTTTTCGAAACAGAGAAGGATTTAGTGTTGAAACCAGCCTATAAAGGCGGTATTGAAGTTAAAGCAGTTGGTAATCTGTTTCTTCGAGGAGGATTTTCCACAGGATACGAGCAATATTCGTTCGGCTTAGGCTACAAGTATAAGAAAGTTATTGTTAATATGGCATTTAGCCGACATTATGTACTAGGTTTTACACCATACGCTTCAATCGAATTTGAATTTTAAAATTGAACGATATGGGCAAGAAATTATTCGTTATATTTTGGTTTTTAGTCCAACTATTGCTTGGCATAGCTCAGGAAAACATCGAAAAAACATTTGCTTCGTTACAAGAAATTACTAGCGAAATAGCTGCACGCACCGATGCAACAGATAGTTACGAAGAATTGGCCGATCGACTTTTTAATTTAGCAAACAATCCCATTAAAATTAATACTGCCAACAACGAAGAATTGGATAAGCTATTCTGGATGAACGAGTTTCAAATAATCGAGATTCAGAAATATATTGCCACCAATGGCCAGTTTAAAACTATTTTCGAATTGAGTTACGTACCAGGCATTTCCGAAACCGAAGCCAAATTACTTGCTCCATTTATTTCGTTCGATTTCTCTGATGAACCAACCAAAATAAAACTTAATGAATTAATAACCAATGGAAAACACCGGTTATTATTACGAACCCAGCGTATTTTAGAAACTCAAAAAGGGTTCGAAACGCCCGACACTTTAACCGAATCGAACCATTTTACTGGCAACCCAATGAAATATTACATTCGCTACAATTACGAGGTGGACAAACGCGTTTCATTAGGTTTTACTGGCGAGAAAGATGCTGGCGAGCAGTTTTTCGGCGGAAGCAATAAACGAAGTTTCGATTTTCAATCGGCTTATTTACAGGTTAATAACGTAAAGTTTATAAAGTCGTTTGTTGTAGGCGATTACCGACTTAATTTCGGTCAGGGCTTAGCGGTATGGACAGGGTTTAGCTTTGGCAAATCGTCGTCGGTAATGAGTTCCATGCAACGCAACACTGGTATTAACCATTATCAATCGGCCGACGAGAATAATTTTTTTCGAGGAACGGCTATTACACTGCAATTCAAACCTTTCGATGTCTCGGTATTTTATTCGCGAAACAGTATCGATGCAAATATAACTCGTATCGATTCTGCAAACGGCAAAGTAATGGAAGTGTCGTCGTTACAAACAACTGGTATCCACGGTGTTCCTTCGGAAATTAACGACGAAGATGCCGTAAACGCAGAAGTTATGGGGTTTAATATCTCGTTGCTTAAACCAAAAATACATACAGGCTTTACCGCTCTTTACCATCAGTATTCTGCTTATTTAAACTCTGAAATTCAACCTTATAACCAATTTAATTTTCGTGGAAAATCGAACTTCAACCTAAGTTTCGATTATAAATACCGAACTGGCAACCTTATTTTTTTTGGCGAAGAAGCTACATCGCAAAATGGCGCTTTCGCGCTTTTAAATGGTATTCAATCGCATATAAATTCGCGCTTAAACATAAGTATAATAAGCCGTTACTACCAAAGGAATTATCAGGCTATGTTCGGAAACTCGTTTGGCGAAAACACTACTAACAGTAATGAATCTGGCGTGTTTGCAGGCTTTGAACTACGTCCGTTTAAGTACATTTCATTTTCGGGTTATATGGACATTTTTCGATTTCCGTGTTTAAAATATGGAGTTGATATGCCGTCGGATGGCAGGGAATTTCTGGCGCAGATAACAGTTAGCCCAACCGATAAATTTCAAATGTACCTTCAATACCGAAATAAAAGTAAGGACGAAAATTATTCAGCGGAAACCGATTCGAAAAACCAGATTGTAAACGCTACAAGTAACCGAATACGATATAATTTGGCGTATTCCGTATCCAACAATATTCAATTGCACTGTCGCATGGAATGGACAAAGTATAAAAACGATGTATCGAACAATAGTACAGGATTTTACGTAGCTGAGGATATTGAGTTTTCGTTACCAAAAATTCCTGTAAAGGTATATTTGCGATACGCTTTATTCGATGCCAACGATTACAATGCTCGCATTTACGCGTACGAAAGCGATTTATTGTATTCGTTTAGCATACCGGCCTTTTCCGACAAGGGTTCGCGAACCTATGCCATGGTAAAATATGCATTTGGCAAACATATCGACGTATGGCTTAAATACGGCATAACCCAATATGCTAACAAAGAAACGATTAGCAGTGGATTATACGAAAACGCTGGCAATAAACGATCGGAAGTAAAAATGCAGGTTTTGTTAAAGTTTTAAAAATTAGTCTGGAGGCTGGAGGCCTTCTGACTTGGCATAAAGATAATTGTCGTAATTACTTCCAATAAAAATAAGGTTTTAAACTATCTTTTTAAAAATCTAAAACGTTGTAATGAAATATTTTATGCGACTTAGCGTCATTCCGACGAACGTCAGTTCCATAAAATAAAAAAGTACTATGGATTACCTTCGGTGAGGACTTCGTCGTTCCGACCTGCGTCGGAATGACAGCATACTTTTATGAACCCATACAACCAACCTTATTTCCTAAAGCCTAAAGCCTATTATAATTACATATCGAGTGTCATTTGTGGCGATTCCGTGTCATCGTCCTCATTATTAATAATTTCGGGAAAATCGGTATCTACATCCATGTCTAATGCAATCGCTTCTTCTTCATCGGGTTGCAAAGGTTCGAGTTCGGTAATAGTTCCCACAACGTAAGTGGTTAGACGCTTGCCTTTTGCTTTTACGCCTTTAACGGCAATAAACTCCTCGGCCAAAATAACCTCAACGGGTCGCGTTTTATGAGCTCCAGCATATTTTACTTCGAAACGTGGGTGCTGAAAACCACTAATACACACGAGCTTAGAGCCTTCATCCTCGGCGGTGAAATTTGTAAGATTCGTTGTTGGGTCGAAAACAAACCGCTTCAGGTAATACGCCTTTTCCTTTCCATCGTAATAAATGGCCGAGTAAACTTTATTCGATTTAAATTTCTCAACCAACATTATGCCGTCCTCAAAATGAGTTGATATATCGGACGATGCAAGCCTGTACATACCCGATTTAGTAACTTCTATCAACCTATCGCTTTCGCGAAACTCGCCAAGCAACTTGCCCTTTCCATCGGTATTAAGTCGGTTTACAGCTTCGTCGTACCAAAGTTTTGGCCCCCCAATTGTCGATACTCCCTTCTCTTTTAAAACAATTTTATGAATACCGTAACGCGTTAGTATATTGCCTTGTGCATCGCGCCCTTTTATGGCTTGTTCGCTGAAATCGACATCGATAATAAGGTTTTTTAGGCGCGGGCGCGGGCGCAATGTAATTCGAATAATCTCGGCCTCGCCGTTCAAATTTACTGTGAAGTACAGTAGCTGAGAATCGGGTGCGCCTTTGGTAAGTGTGTATTCTTTATCGCGTGTAATGGCAGTAATAGCGCAACGTTTAATCATTATTGGGCCATTTTTGCCGTCGCGATAAACAGCATTATAAATTGTGCGTGTGTCGTTTTTACGGAAAACATTAACGTGCAATAAGTTCTTGCCCATAAAGGCTTTATCTTGAACTTTGGTAATAATGTACGTTCCGTCTTTTCTAATAGCTATAATCTCGTCAATATCAGAGCAATCGCAAATATATTCGTCCTTTTTAAGTCCGTAACCCACAAAGCCATCTTCCCAGTTAACGTATAGTTTTTCGTTGGCAATTACCACCTGAGTAGCCTGAATTGTATCGAAACTACGTATTTCCGATTTGCGTTCGCGACCATTACCATATTTTTTGCGAAGGTTCTGAAACCAGTTAATTGTGTATTTAACAATCTGTTCTATATTATTCTGTACAACAAGCATTTCGGCTTCAATGCCCTTTATAAGCTCGTCGGCTTTCTTAATGTCGAACTTCGATATTTTGCGAACCGGCTTTTCGGTAAGTTTAAGTATGTCGTCGCGGGTAATTGCACGATGCAGAAGGCTGCGGTATGGGTCGAAGCCTTTATCGACTGCATCTAGTACTAATTCCCACGAATCGGTATCTTTTTCGAGTTCGCGATAAATCTTATTTTCGAAGAAAATCTTTTCGAGCGATGATAGATGCCACTCCTCGTTAAGTTCGGCTAAGCGAATTTCGAGCTCAAGCCTTAGCAACCTCATAGTGTTTTCGGTAGAGATACGTAGCATTTCCTTTACACCCAAAAACCGAGGTTTATCGTTTTCAATAACGCACGAGTTTGGCGAAATAGGTATCTCGCAATCGGTAAAGGCGTAAAGTGCATCGATGGTTTTGTCGGGTTCCACGCCAGGTGCCAGGTGCACGGCAATTTCCACGTTTTCGGCGGTGTTGTCGTCAACCTTCTTTATTTTAATTTTACCTTTTTCGTTAGCCTTTAAAATGCTTTCTATTAGCGATGTAGTATTTCTGCCGAAAGGTATCTCGTTTATTACTAGTGTTTTCTTGTCGAGTTTCGAAATTCGAGCACGAACCCGCACCGAACCACCACGCAAACCATCGTTATACCGCGAAACGTCAATCAGCCCCCCTGTAGGAAAATCGGGATAAAGCTCAAATGTTTCGCCCTTTAAATGCGCTATCGAGGCATCGATAAGTTCGAGAAAGTTATGAGGCAATATTTTCGACGCCAAACCAACAGCAATACCTTCAACTCCTTGATTTAGAAGTAGTGGAAATTTCATGGGAAGGGTTACCGGCTCCTTATTTCTGCCGTCGTAACTAAGCATCCATTCGGTAGTTTTTGGGTTGAAAACTACTTCGAGAGCAAATTTCGAAAGGCGCGCTTCGATATATCGGGGCGCAGCAGCATTGTCGCCAGTAAGTATATTGCCCCAGTTTCCCTGTGTATCAACAAGTAAATCTTTTTGCCCAATTTGCACCAAAGCATCGCCAATGGAGGCATCGCCGTGCGGGTGAAACTGCATGGTGTGCCCAATGATGTTCGCCACTTTATTGTACCGTCCGTCGTCCATTCGCTTCATCGAATGCAAAATACGGCGATGAACTGGTTTCAAGCCGTCGTGTAAATGTGGCACGGCACGTTCCAAAATTACATACGAAGCGTAATCGAGAAACCAATCCTTATACATACCTGTAAGAGGCATTAAGTTGTGAAGCTCATCGTTATGAGAGCCTTCGCCTTGATAAAGTGGAACTTCCGCTTCTTCGTTCATTTTATTGGTATTTTGAATCGTTGTTGTTTAGGCTTTGTAATAAAATAAGTCATTCGATTTAGTGTCATTCCGACCTGCGTCGGAATGACAGCATACTTTTAAGGATCGCCTTTGTGGAGGGTTTTCCCGCTCATATATTTGTACAACTTATTTATTTACAAGTCCTTAGTTACTAAATTTATTGCTTCGTTAGGTTGAGGTTGAAACCTCCTCTACTCAATAGAAACTATTAATCTAACCCAAATAATATAATATCTTTTACAGAATTGTTTAACCCAATCTGCAAATAACCTTTCAAATCTCTTAATATGGTTAATTTATGGTTAATTTATCGGCCAAGCACTTGTTATGAATTATGAATAAATTGATTAGTAGTTAATTTTTACAATCTGAAATTTGAATCTGAAATTTGTAATTTGCACATCTGTAATCTGCACATTTATTATTCCTTCCCCACCGTTTCTTCTTCCAAAACATCTTCTTCTATACGAAGGTTTTCGATAATAAAATCCTGACGTTCAGGAGTGTTTTTGCCCATGTAAAACTCTAGCAAATCGGCAATATTATCGGCTTTGCGAAGGCTAACAGGCTCGAGTCGTATGGTGGCATTAATAAAGTGCTTGAATTCGTCGGGCGATATTTCGCCTAAACCTTTAAAGCGGGTAATTTCGGGGTTTGGACCAAGTGCCTTAACAGCCGCTTCGCGCTCGGAGCTGCTATAACAGTACGAGGTTTTTTTCTTGTTTCGAACCCTAAACAGCGGTGTTTGAAGTATATAAAGATGTCCGTTTTTAATAAGATCGGGGAAAAATTGAAGAAAAAAGGTTATTAGCAGTAGCCGTATGTGCATTCCATCAACATCGGCATCGGTGGCTATTACCACTTGGTTGTAGCGCAGCGTGTCCATTCCGTCTTCAATATCCAGCGCGGCTTGTAGTAGATTGAACTCTTCGTTTTCGTAAACAATTTTTTTTGTTAATCCGTATGTATTTAGCGGCTTACCTTTTAGACTGAAAACGGCTTGTGTATTCACGTCGCGCGATTTTGTGATAGAGCCACTTGCCGAATCGCCTTCGGTAATAAAAATTGTTGTTTCCAGGCGTCGTTCGTCGTCGGAATTAAACCTTAAACGGCAATCGCGTAGTTTGCGGTTGTGCAGGCTAACTTTTTTTGCGCGTTCGCGAGCCAAGCTTTTTATGCCTGCCATCGCTTTGCGTTCCTTTTCCGATTCTATTATTTTGCGTAGAAAAGCCTCGGCAGTATCGGGGTTGCGGTGCAAATAGTTGTCGAGTTCCTTCTTTAAAAAATCGTTAATAAAGTTCTTTACCGATGGTCCAGCGGCACCCATATCCTTCGACCCTAGCTTGGTTTTGGTTTGCGACTCGAACACGGGTTCCTCAACCCTAATGCTTAAAGCGCAAATAATCGACGTTCGAATGTCCGAGGGATCGAACTCCTTTTTATAGAATTCGCGCACAACCTTTACGAAAGCTTCGCGAAAAGCTACCAGATGGGTACCGCCTTGGGTTGTATTTTGTCCGTTTACAAAGCTGTGATATTCTTCGCCATACTGGTTTCCGTGGCACAAAGCCATTTCAATGTCGGCGCTTTTTATGTGAATTACTGGGTACAGACCAGCACTGCTCATGTTTTCGTTAAGCAAATCGAGTAACCCGTTTTGGGAGTAAAACTTATTTCCATTGAAAAGTATTGTTAATCCGCTATTTAAGTAAACATAATTACGACACATACGCTCAAGGTATTCTTCCATAAAGTGGAAGTTTCCAAATAGAGCCTCGTCGGCAGTAAAAATAACTTTAGTGCCGTTGGGGCGATCGGTAGCCTCTTCGGGTGGGTTGTTAACAATATTACCTTCCGAAAACTCTGCTACCTTGGTGCGCCCTTCGCGAAAGCTTTGTATCATAAATTGCGACGATAGGGCGTTAACAGCCTTTATACCAACGCCATTTAAGCCGACCGATTTCTGAAAAACCTTACTATCGTATTTAGCACCAGTGTTTATTTTCGATGCCACATCGATAAGCTTCCCAAGCGGTATGCCACGCCCATAATCGCGTATTTTTACTTGGCGTTCATTTACGGTTATTTCAATTACCTTACCCGATCCCATCATAAATTCGTCGATAGAGTTGTCGAGCACTTCTTTTACAAGAATGTAAATACCGTCGTCGGGAGATGTTCCATCGCCCAATTTACCAATATACATACCTGGCCGGCGGCGAATGTGAACGTTCCACTCGAGGGTTTGGATACTGTCTTCGGAATAGTTTGCAACTGTCATAACCTACAAAATTTCCGACAAAGATAAATAAAACAAATCCCTCCATCGAACCTACTTTTCAACATTGGGTGTTAATAGTTTGTTAGTAACGTTTATGGTAGTTATTGTGAGGCTGTTGGGTTGAAAACATAAAAGTTGCTGGTGAATGCCGGTTGTATTATTTCAGTACGAGTATTTTAATTGGCTATTCTGTTCATTTTCACTAATTTCGCACTATAAACAAACCAATATTAAGAATATGATACAGAGAAGCTTTATTGCTGATTCCCAAATACTACATCTCGATGTTCCGACACCTACCAGCTTCGTTGGAAAAGAAATAAATTTGTTTCTTTATGCACACGACTAATTGGAGGAAACGGTTATTGGGCAAAGCGCTGAAAACAAAAAATGGAAGTTCGCTAACACTCCTGTAAACATAAGCAATTACAAATTTAATAGAGATGAAGCCAATGAAAGATAAAGCATTTGTTGCAGCAATTTGTTTATTTATGTCTATACCAATTCGACCCAAAGAAACAGGCAACAGCTCGAAACATAATAGAAGTATTGCCTTTAGTAATTATTAGCACACAAGTATTGAACTAATTTATTAATACCATGTATCGAAAAATGAAAGTGCCTTTGCCTTTAGTTACCGAAAACCTAAAGGAGATAATTGCAAATACACAGGTTAAAACTATTTCATCTCAAACAGTTTTACAAGCCTGTAATATTGCTTTAAAAAACCAACTTTCGTATTACGATTCACTTATCGTTACTGCTGCATTAGAATTCAATTGTACAACACTTTACTCCGAGGACATGCAAAACGGGCAAATTATCGAGTACAAGCTTAAGATTGTGAATCCTTTCGTTAGCGGGTATTAATCAAGAGTCAATTTTCGTAGTTAGTTTGAAATAAAAAATGATACCTTTGTGCCAACAGTATTGTTTATCAGGTATGTATGGATAATGAATTTGACAAAGAGCGAATTGTAAAGCATTGGATTGAGAGTTCGGATAATGATTTTCAAGACAATGATGGACTTATATAAAACCAAAAATAACAATTGGGCATTGTTTATGGGGCATTTAGTGATTGAAAAATTGCTTAAAGCCTTATATGTTAAACAAAAAGGAGAGTTTCCTCCAATGATACATGATTTGAGAAGGATTAGTGAGAAAGCGGATATCGACCTTGAAATGACTCAGCAAATTTTGTTAGATAGTATTTCAAGATTCAATATTAATGCTAGATATGATGATTACAAACAAAGCTTTTATTTGCTTTGTACGGATGGTTTTACGAAGGAATGGATTGATAATATAAAAAGTTGTAGAATATGGATAAAGACGATGCTTTAAGAATTAGTAAAGGATATTTACAACGAGTTAGAAATTCCGATTTGGGGTTTTCCGAGGCTTGGTTGTTTGGGTCATACGCAAAAGGTAATCAGCATGATAATAGCGATATTGACATTGCTATTATTCTTAAAGATAGTGTAAATCACACATTTGAAACTGAGGTAAAATTAATGTCAATTCGTAAAGGGGATGAGACCTTAATTGAACCTCATGCTTTTACTAGAGATGAGTTTGAATATAATATTCCAATAGTAAATCAAATTGTAAAATACGGATTAAGAATAGAAATATAACACCCGCACGCACCAGCTCATAAAACATAGCTAGCTCATCTCAATGTGCGTGTTTCTGCAAACAGTTTTACAAGCGTGTAATATTGCTTTAAAAAACCAACTTTCGTATTACGATTCACTTATCGTTACTGCTGCATTAGGATTCAATTGTACAACACTTTACTCCAAGGACATGCAAAACGGGCAAATTATTGAGCACAAGCTTAAGATTGTGAACTCTTTCGTTTAAAATGCCAAAGCCATACAACTTTAATGCTATATGGCTTTGGTGGTTTATGTAGTGCATTGCTACTTATTGTTAGCGGTTTCACAGAAGGTAATTGAAGTTATGTTACATGCAAAATTGTAAATTTCGCTTAGCTAGGGATTAATGAGGGCGTATTTATTCATCAATACATCGTAAGGTATTTTATACTTATCGTGCAATCCACGAATCATTTCGAGGTTTAGTGGTCGTTTACGGTTTAAAACCCTCGAAACGCTGGCTTTATTTCCCAAAATACCTACCATGTCCTTTGGTGTTATCAATGTTTGTTCCATTACAAATTTAATTGCTTCCACTGGATCGGGATCGGGCATGGGGTAATGCATTTCTTCGTACCTACTTATTAATAATGTGAGCAATGCAGCCTCGTCGCCCTCGTCGGTACCTGTGTAAGCATCGAAAATTACTTCTAAACGTGCTAGTGCTTTTTCGTAATCCCTTTCGTTTTTTAATACAGTCCAGTTCATATAGTATTGGCATTAATTTTATTGTATTCGCTATGTGTGCCTATAAACCTAATGTATGCGCGTGCTTCATTAAAGTTAAACTTTACTACCAAACGATAATTGTTGCCCTTAATATTAAAAACTATACGATTTTGGTTAAGTATGCTAACATAAGGAAAAACCGACTTAAGATCGTCGGCACTTTTGAATGTGGAATGTTTTATAATTTTAAACCACGTTAGCAACGCTTGTTTACAATCGGTGTGTGATAGCCAAAACAATTGTAATGTTTTTAGTTTTACAACGTGCATAAATTAATTTTTAGCTTTGCAAATGTACTAATAGTTTCCGTTTCGGAAACTATTTAGGATTGCCAAGTTATTTTTTACAATATCTCAATTTCGATGCCGCTCTTGCTAAGCGTATCGTCTCGCTCCGCTCGTTTATTTTATCCTCGGGCAATATTTAAATAAAATACGGTTTAAAGCCAGTTAAGGCAAGTGTAGCAAGCCTTGTACTTGTCAACAGTTAGCGTTAATAGCTATATTAACTTCAACATTACAATTTCCTTATCCGAATATTTTAGCTTCTAGCTTACAATTTAATTTTTAGTTAACTTTCTGTATTAAAACCTGCGCAAGAATAGCGAACTTTGCAAACAGATAATTATTGATAATGGAATTGAAAACAATTGGCACACAGACAACTTATGGGCGCAATTAAACAATTTGCACTAATAACAACGTGCCTTACATGTTCGTTAGCACAGTTAATGTGCCAAACACCAACCGACACCTTAGGAAAATTTAAAGTGCATGCCAAAATAGAAAATGGCGACACCATTATCATCTCGTATCTTAATGATATTGATATATTTGCAGATACAACCAGTAAACCAACGCCTTTTTTTGAAAGTAAACGCGAGGAGCGAAAATTTAATCGTTTGGTATATAATTTAAAAAAGGTTTACCCTTATGCTAAATTAGCCAAAAAGAAGTTAAACGATATGAATGAGCACTTTGTAACTCTTAAAACTGAGCGAGAACGCAAGGAATATACCAAACAGATTGAAAGGGAGCTACGAAGCGAGTTCGAAGATGAACTAAAAAATTTAACCATAACACAAGGTCGGTTACTTATAAAGCTAATCGACAGGGAAACTGGGCAATCGTCGTACGAATTGGTAAAGGAACTACGAGGCACTTTTTCGGCGTTTTTTTGGCAAACAATGGCTAAGCTTTTCGGATCGAGCTTAAAAACAAAATACGATGCAGCTGGAGAAGACAAGGTTATCGAAGAATTACTTCAAGCTATCGATGCCGGTAGAATATAACTTACACACCCTTTCTCTGAAAAATGATAATAACGGTTCGCGCTAGTATCTGAATATCAACATAAATTGATGCATTTTCGATATAAAGCAAATCGTACCGCATACGATTAATCATTTCGTTTACATTTTCGGCATACCCAAATTTTACTTGCCCCAACGACGTAACACCAGGTTTAACCTTCAACAACTGCTTATATTCAGGAGCTTGCTCTAGTATCTTATCGATATAAAATCGACGCTCGGGACGAGGACCAACCAGCGACATGTCGCCAATTAACACATTAACTAAATTAGGAATCTCGTCGAGCCTCGTTTTTCTCATAAATTTACCTACTGAAGTAATTCGCGGGTCGGTTTTTGATGATAGCTGTGGCCCATTATTTTCGGCACCATAAAACATAGAGCGAAATTTATAAAGCCTGAAAGGCCTTTCGGCTATGCCAATTCGCTCATGAGAATAAAAAACAGGACCTTTTGAGGTTAGTTTTATTAGAATGGCTAAAACAACACAAATAGGAAAGGTTAATAATAAACCCACAAGAGAAAGCGAAATATCCAAAGCTTTTTTTAAACCCGCCTGAAATGGCGAAAGTAAATATTTATTTATCTGTATTAGAGGATATTGGTAAAGAGATGATATATTAACAACACCTTTTACTAAAGGGTAAAGCTCTGGATTAACATTAACGTTAACCGAGCATTGACTTAGCGATTTCATTATATATTTGAAAATAGTGGCATCGCTTTCGTTTAATGTAATAATAACGTCTTCAACATTATAACTATCAATTACGTTCTTTAGGCTTTCTATACTGCCAACATTAGGGAAATCGGCTATCGACACACTTTCGGGGTTGTTAACCGGAAGATAGCCAATAACGTAATGCCCATTACCTACATACTTAGCATTTAACTCTTTCCAAACGGAAGCAATCATTTCGACCCTTCCAATAAACAAGGTTCGAAACCGAATGTTACCGTTAATTTTCTGATTTATTAAATACGAAGTAATAATAAACCTAATTACGAAAACCAAACTAAATTGAAGACCAAACAGAACCAAAATTAAACGATAATAGGTTCTGTAAGTAACAATTACGTCGTTAATAATTACAAATAGAAATATAATTACACAGCCAATAAATGTGGTTATCAACGTATTAATAAAATCATCAAGCCGCGTTTTTCGAAGAACAAAATTATAATATCCTGAAAAATAATAAATTACTAACCACAAAATAGAAACGCAAACGATATCCACAAAAAACTTCACTCCAAAATCGAGCGGGCTAGTATATCCGAACACGTGAAATTCGATAAATAGCCTTCGGTACATATAAAATAACGTCCAAACGATAGCTGAAGCTAACAGATCCGATATAATATAAAGCTTCTTGTAAGTTACAATATGCCTGAGCATTACCTCAAATATGTGTTTATAAAACTTCGAAACAAACCTCAATGCTGCATTTGCAAAACACTGGCGCACAAATAAACGGATTTTGATATAAACCCTACCGAATCAGTTGCTTCAATCCACTTTTTCGGAGTCCAATTGAAACTGTTTAGTCCAGCTTGTTTTCTAAAGGTGTCGAATTCGACATGTTTAAAATTTGGGTTATTCAAAGACTCCCATAATCCAATAAATTCCACAGTATTGCGATTTCTCATCCAATTTCGAATATGGTCTGTCCCTTCTTCATTTCTCACCATATCGGTCAGGCAAATATAATCCTGTTCATCCTGTTTGATTATTGAAATGAGCTTATTTTCAGCTTCAATCTGAGTATTATTTGCCATATTATCAAATCGTATTACAATTACTGCAAATATACAATTCTAGTCCAATTTATCATTCTATCAATGCGCCATTTACAATGAATGGCAACAGAAATGATTTAATAATTGAGTCCACTTAACTATTTCCATAGTTCGGTAATTTTTAATTTATGCTCTTTATCACTTTAATTTAGTGCAATTTGGTGTTTTGGGGGCAAAAATTATATAATCCCACCAAATCAACAAGTCTCAAAATTCACCAAAAAGTTTACCGAAGTATTGTATATTATATGTAATATAATTTTCAAACGAAATTACAACGTGTACTTATCAACTATTATTGTTGATAACGTTAATTTTGCAAACGAAAAAAAAATCCGATATTTCGACAATGAAAATGGAGGATACATACCAACATAAAGGATTGAGGCGCAAGTTAATAGACGAACTACGAAGCAAGGGCATTTCTAACATCGAGGTTTTAGAGGCAATAAACAGGGTACCTCGCCATGTATTTATGGAAAGTGGATTTGTGCATTTCGCTTATAAAGATCAGGCGTTCCCCATCGGATCGGGTCAAACTATTTCGCAGCCATACACGGTAGCGTTTCAAACGCAATTGCTCGATATAAAAAAAATGGATAAGGTACTCGAAGTAGGCACTGGTTCTGGTTATCAGTGTGCTGTATTGCTCGAAATGGGTGCAAACGTATATACCATTGAGCGTCAACGCGAATTGTTTATGAAGGCGCAACCAACCCTCTCGAAACTGGGATATAAACCTAATTTTTTTTTCGGCGATGGATACGAGGGAATTCCAGCTTATGGTCCTTTCGATAAAATTATTGTTACGGCTGGAGGTTCGGAAATACCTCAAAAGCTTCTTAATCAACTTAAACCACAAGGTAAACTAGTAATGCCTGTAGGTGGTACCGATTCTCAGAAAATGACCTTGGTTGAAAAAATTAACGACCAAGAATACCGCACTACTGAACATGGCTCGTTTATTTTTGTTCCTTTTTTAAAAGGTCGAATTTACTAAAATATGAAATATGATAACAATTAAGTCGTTTGTATTCAATCCGTTTCAGGAAAACACCTTCGTTTTAAACGACGAAACCAACAACTGCATTATTGTTGATGCAGGTTGCTATTCGGCAAATGAAAAAACCGAAATAGATAATTACTTAGTTAATAACAATTTAACTTTAGTTAAAATTATCAATACGCATTGCCACGTGGATCATGTGCTTGGTAATGCATATTTGAGTGAAAAATATAATCCCACTATTTGGGCACATATTGGTGATGCAAACCTTTTATCGAACGCAAAAAAGCACGGTATTGTGTTTGGCTTTGATGTTGAAGAACCACCCCTTATAACCAACTACTTAGAAGAAGGCACGGATATTGTTTTTGGCAACTCGGCGCTGAAAGTTTTTCACGTGCCTGGGCATTCGTTGGGCAGTGTGGCAATTTATTGCGCTGAACAAAATTTCGTAATTGTTGGCGATGTATTATTTAAAGGAAGTATTGGTCGAACCGATTTGCCCGGTGGCGATTACGACCTACTTATGAATAGCATATTTACCAAGCTTATGACTTTGCCGCCCGATACTGTTGTATATCCAGGCCACGGACCAGCAACAAGCATACACGAAGAGGCTTTGTCGAATCCGTTTCTGAGTTAAAAATAATAGTTGTAGCGGTTGTAAAAATAAGTTGCAGAATGAGTTGTAAAAGTTGTAGAAGTTGTAGAAGTTGTAAAAGTTGTAGAAGTTGTAAAAGTTGTAGAAGTTGTAAAAGTTGTAAAAAACCTATATCCCCTCTACAACCTATACAACCCATACAACCTATACAACCCATACAACCTCTATAACCTCTACAACCAATACAACCTCTATAACCTTTACAACCAACCTCTATAACCTCTTCAACCTCTATAACCTCTTCAACCTCTATAACCTCTACAACCTATACAACCTCTATAACCTCTATAACCTCTATAACCTCTATAACCTATACAACCTCTACAACCTCTACAACCTCTATAACCTTTACAACCAACCTCTACAACCTCTACAACCTCTACAACCTCTACAACCTCTATAACCTTTACAACCAACCTCTATAACCTCTATAACCTTCCCCTATGTCAAATTCAAATTTCAGTTCTCGCCACAACGGTCCACGCAACCACGAAGTAGAGCAGATGTTGCAAAAGATAGGTGTAAAATCTATTGATGAACTAATCGATAAAACTGTACCTTCGGCAATAAGGTTGCCAAAAGCACTCCATTTGCCCGAACCACTAAGCGAATACGAGTATTTAAAGGAGCTTAAAACCATATCGTTGAAGAACAAAGTTTTCGAACATACATAGGATTAGGGTATTACAATTCAATATTTCCATCGGTAATTAAGCGTAATATTTTAGAGAACCCCAGTTGGTACACATCGTACACGCCATATCAGGCCGAAATTTCGCAAGGTCGGTTGGAAGCATTACTAAACTACCAAACCATGGTGGTAGAGCTAACAAAGATGGATATTGCCAATGCATCGCTGCTCGACGAAGCTACTGCTGCTGCCGAAGCAATGATAATGATGTTCAATTCGCGATCGCGCCAAGCGGTAAAAAATGGAGCAAACCGTATTGTGGTCGATCGTAAAATGTTTCCGCAAACGCTCGACGTGCTTATATCGAGAGCTAAAGCATTGGAAATTGAACTAGTTTTCGACAACATATTCAATTGTAATTTCAACGAAAAAACTTTTGGAGCATTAATTCAATACCCCGACGTAAATGGCGAAATACGCGACTACAAAAACATTGTAGAAAAGGCTCACGGTGCGGAAGTTATGGTTGCCGTTGCAGCCGATTTGCTTTCGCTTACAGTTTTAACACCTCCAGGCGAATGGGGAGCCGACATTGTTTTCGGCACATCTCAACGTTTTGGCATTCCAATGGGCTTTGGCGGACCGCACGCGGCGTATTTTGCTACACGCGAAGAGTTTAAGCGTAATTTGCCCGGTCGTATTATAGGTGTTTCGATAGACGTTCGCGGAAAGCGAGCACTTCGTATGGCTTTGCAAACCCGCGAACAGCATATTAAACGCGAACGTGCAACATCGAATATATGTACCGCTCAGGCACTTCTGGCAACAATGGCTGGCATGTACGCAGTTTACCATGGCGCCGAGGGCTTAATAAGCATTGCAACCAATATTAATGCTAATGCCTCAGCTTTAGCAAAAGCAATTAATACGCTAGGATATAAGCAGTTGAACGATAATTTTTTCGACACATTGCTCTTTCAATTGCCTAATGGTGTAAATAGTGCAGTAATTGAGCAACTTACCGTGAAAAATGAAATAAACGTTAGGATTATCGACGATTCTCACGTAGGTATAAGTATCGATGAAACTACTAATATTAACGATATTAACGATTTAATATCAATATTTGCCCAAGCATTGGGCAAAAGCGCTATAACAGTTTCTAATTCAAGTAATAAGCTTTCGTTCGATAAAAAGTTTGCGCGTACAAGTTCATTTCTTCAAATGGACATATTTCGAAAATACCACTCCGAAACCGAGATGATGCGATATATTAAAAAGCTCGAACGCAAGGATATTTCACTTACGCACTCAATGATTTCGCTAGGTTCGTGTACCATGAAATTGAATGCCGCCACCGAAATGTTCGCTATGAGCTGGCCCGAATTTGCCGACATACACCCATTTGTGCCAGCAAATCAAGCCGAAGGCTACTACCAATTGGTGTCGGAGCTCGAAAACTATTTAAAAGAAATTACAGGTTTCGATGCCGTTTCGTTTCAACCCAATTCGGGTGCAGCTGGCGAATTTGCTGGCTTAGTGGTAATTATGGAATATCATCGCAAAAACAATCAGGCGCACCGTAACGTGGTTTTAATACCGTCGTCGGCACATGGCACAAACCCCGCAAGCGCTGCAATGGCGGGCATGAAAATAGAAGTTATTGCTTGCGACGAACGTGGTAACATACGAATAAACCAATTAAACGAGCTTGCCGAAAAACACAAAGACAATTTGGCTGGTTTTATGGTAACATATCCTTCAACCCATGGAGTTTTTGAGGCCGACATAAAGGAAATGACCGAAATAGTTCATAGCCACGGTGGTTTGGTTTACATGGATGGGGCTAACATGAACGCTCAAGTTGGACTTACAAACCCCGCAACCATTGGCGCCGATGTTTGTCATCTGAACCTTCATAAAACATTCGCTATTCCGCACGGAGGCGGCGGACCTGGAATGGGACCAATAGCTGTAAACAAAAAACTGGCCGATTATTTACCAAACCACCCATTAGTAAAAACTGGCGGAAATAAAGGCGTTCATGCAATTTCGGCAGCACCATTTGGTAGTGCAAGTGTTCTTTCAATTTCGCATGCTTATTGCAAAATGCTTGGTGGCGAAGGACTTACAAATGCAACGAAATACGCCATTCTTAATGCTAATTATCTGGCTGCCTGCTTAAAGCAACAATATAATCTGCTTTTTACAGGAATTAACGGATTTGTTGCCCACGAAATGATTATCGATTGCCGGTCGTTTAAATCTGTTTCGGACATTACAGAAACCGATATAGCCAAACGACTTATGGATTACGGTTTTCATGCACCTACGCTTTCGTTTCCGGTACATGGCACACTAATGATAGAACCCACCGAAAGCGAGTCGTTGCAAGAACTCGACCGCTTTGTTGAAGCGATGACCAGTATATATGCCGAAATTGAGGATATTGTTCAAAATAAAGCAGATAGAAAAGATAATGCATTAAAAAATGCCCCGCACACTATTGAGGTGTTAACCGATAGCACATGGAATCACCCGTACACGCGAGAACAAGCGGCTTTTCCGCTAGAATGGATTAAAGAAAACAAGTTTTGGCCAACAGTTAATAGAGTTGACGATGCTTTTGGCGACCGCAACCTTGTTTGCACATGCGGTAATATGTAAGTAAAACGATTATCCAGTATTGTACCTAAAAAGCTTTACCCTTTCTTTTTATTATAAAGCACTCAATGAGCAAAAATGGATTTGTTTATATAATGACTAATACAAACAAAACGACGTTGTATATCGGTGTTACAAATGATTTGTGCAGAAGAATATCCGAACATAAAAATCATTTGATAAAGAATTCTTTTACAGATAGGTATAATCTTGAATATTGTATCTATTTCGAAGAATTTGCTTATTTTGGATTGGCAATAAAAAATGGAACCGTCAAAAAAAGGAAGATTTGATAAATAGAAAAAATCCGCAATGGAATGTGTTGGTAACAGAGCATGGCTATGTCAGAAACCCTATTCCTTTACTTTGAATAAGATTCCTCAC
>JANYAP010000032.1 GCA_025361285.1 Bacteroidales bacterium
TATCAACTCCGCATTATAATGAGGCAGCCAATCAACTGGCAATATTATTGACACAATCCGAAACAACATATCCAAGTACAAACCTGCGGATTATTTTCAAAACTACTGCAACATAAACTGCGAGAGGTCAGGAGTTCTGAACCTAAATAAAAGCGATTTTAAATGTTGCAAGAAAGAACAGTTGAGCCAAAAACTTTGGAGTTACTAGAAAATCTTATGCTCGATAGCAATACCGAGCGTTTTGCATTGGCAGGTGGAACGGCATTGTCATTGCAGCTTAGTCATAGAATATCAGTCGATTTAGATTTTTTCACGAAAGTGCCTTTTAATGCTCAGGACTTGTATTTGAGTTTAAAAAGTAACGGCTTCGAATTAAATCCCTATACATTAGATATACAGCCAAACACTTTAAATTGTCATATTCAAGATGTTAAGGTGCAATTTCTAGGTCATTTTTATAATCAAGTTACCCCATTTATAATAGAAGATGGAATTAGGCTTTATGCATTGCCCGATATAGCCGCTATGAAATTGAATGCAATTACCAATAGAGGTGCTAAGAAAGACTTTTGGGATTATGCTGAGCTATTAAACAAATATTCGTTAATGGAAATGCTGAGTTTTTACCAAGAAAAATACGATTTTCAAAATTTTCAAAATGTACTAAAGTCACTCTCTTATTTTGATGATGCCGAAAAGGAAAAGAATCCAATTTGTTTGAACGGTAAAACATGGGCAAATGTAAAAAAAGCAACAACTACTTCTGTTAAAAGATATTTCAAAGAAATTTTAGAAATTAAGGGTGTAAAAGATAATTGATCAGATAATGATTATATAATCAAAAAGTTATGATATCAATCCACTAATTCTTTTACTTTCTTCCGTTTAAGTCCTTGTAAATATTCTGCAAATATGCCTTGCCCTTTTCTAAAGCATCGGTAGAAGTAATATTTCCAACGTTTAGTAGCACTTTATTGAAATCGCAATCGAACACTACCCCTGCCGAGGGCGATAGGTATCCGAAGCCATTATTAAAGGCGTAAAACGCAAATTCGGGCTCGTTGCTAAATATATTTTTGCTGAAAGAGAACGCGTTGGATGAAAGATTCATTTGGTGAAGAAGTGTAGAAGCAATATCGATTTGCGATGCATACTTGCCAACTTTTCCCGTTGAATTGATAGCGCCACCAATCCAAAGCATTGGAATTTTGAATTTTTCGGGTACATGGTTTGGCGAATTTCCGGGATCGGGATGACCATGATCGGCAACCAGCACAATTACAGTATTTTGCCACCAAGGTTGTAATTTTGCTTTTGCTACAAAATTGCCCACGCAACTATCGGTATAGTTAATGGCGTTCATCAGTTTCGACGATGAATCATCGCCAGGGATTGCATGGTTTGGCACTTCGAATGGCTCGTGGCTACTAAGTGTAAATAATACATCGAAAAAGGGTTGCTTTTGACTACAAATATCGTTGTAAAAGCGCTCAAACACAACATGATCGTGAGCTCCCCATTTGGAATTATAGGTTGAAGATGGGAAATCGTCCTTCGATACAATTTTGTCGAACACTGAGTTGAGCAAGTACGAGCGCATATTGGCAAAATCTATGTCGCCACCATAATAAAACGCTGAGTTATACCCATTGTTCTTTAACGATATAGAAAGCTTTGGAAGTGATTGCGATTTGCCAGCAAATTTAATAATTGATGTTGATGGCTGCGCCGGATATCCGCTTAAAATTGCCACCAAACCTTTATCGGATCTGTCGCCGCTGGCATAGAAATTAGTAAAAAGAATGCCTTCGTTTGAAAGCTTATTGATATTTGGCGTAACATTTTGCATACCACCCATCGAACCAATAACTTTGGCCGAAAAGCTTTCGAGAACCAAAATAATTACGTTAGGCTTGGTGGTTTTCAAAACAATGCTGTCGGAGGCGGTATTGCCACTTAATAATGGAGTTACAAGATTTGTTTGTTGGGGTTCATTAAAATAATGGTAGCTGTTTTCGTTAGGGTTAATTTCGGAAAGCGAAAAGCCAACATTCCAAAATAAGTTAATAGCGGCATGATTAAGGTAATTATTATTGCTAAAATATACCTTGCCAACATTCATAGGTGCTATGCCAAAACCGCCTCGAATAGGAATAACCAATAAAGCAACGCAAAACAACATTAAAGGCGAATACAAAAAATATGCTTTCGACAACTGGTTGTATCTGAAAAACAACTTCTTATAAGATAAAATTGAACCAGTAATTAAAACAATAGCTATAATTACTTGTGTAATAAGCATCCACACCGAAATGCTTGCTAAAACTTCTTTAGGTGTTTTAAGGTAAATAAGTGGAGTAACGTCGAGCCTGAAGCCCCAAAAATTGTATAATTCGGCATCGGCAACCACTAATAATGAGATTATTACTAAAAAGACGATGGTGTAAATCCTAATTATTGAAACAATAACTTTAACGTTCGCAGCAATTGAAATAGCCAGAAGTACGCCAGGAACAACCATTAGATAGGCCGTAGCCGATAAATCCATAATTAAACCATGGATAAATATATTGAAAACATCAATTATATTGGCACTTACAAGATTTTTTGCTGTAAATATTATAAAATAAATCTTGCAAATAATAAAGAAGCTTAGCCAGAAAAGACCATAGAAGCCAAAAAACTGAAGCCTGCGAAGCATGTTGTAATTTTTATGAGAAGAATGGAATTATCAACAATGTTAACGATAAGCCAATTAGCACAGCTACTGCAGTCCATCCGATAATATTGTTCATAGGTTTGTTAACGTGTTTGCCCATTATCTTTTTGTTGTTCACTAGCAATATCATACACACCAGCACTGCGGGCAGGAAAATACCGTTAAGCACTTGCGACCATAGGGAAATTGCTATTAATGGAGCATTTGGCACCAAAATAATGCAGGCCGAAATTACCAAAATGCCAGTATAAAGTGTGAAAAACTCTGGAGCTTCGTCCCAACTTTTATCTATACCAGCCTCGAAACCAAATGCTTCGCAAACATAATACGATGTTGCTAATGGTAATATGGTAGCCGAAAATACCGATGCCACAAACAGGCCAAAGGCAAATACTTGCGACGAAAAGTTTCCTGCCAAAGGTTTAAGCGCCAAGGCGGCATCTTTGGCTTCGTTAATGGTTATGCCGCTTACATGTAATGTTGAAGCGCAAGCCACAATTATAAAGAAAGCCACAACTACTGTAGCCACACACCCTATAACGATATCGATTAAGGTAAATCGAAAATTTTTCATCTTTAAACCTTTTTCAATAACCGACGATTGCATGTAAAACAGCATCCAAGGCGCTATGGTTGTGCCAATTATTCCAATAACCATAGCAATGCTTTTGGTATTCATGTCCATGCGCGGATTGATAATGGCTGTGCCTATTTCGCCCCAGTGTGGCTTGCCCATTATTGCCGATATTACGTACGTTAGCAACGATACACTAAAAAGCAAAAATATTCGCTCGGCTATCTTGTAAGTGCCTTTAACAACCAGTATCCACACAAATGCAGCTACAATGGGTACCGATATATATTTACTTACGCCAAACACCTCCATACTGCCAGCTACGCCAGCAAATTCGGTAGTTGTATTGCCAATGTCGGCAATCAGCAAGCCGATAAAAATGAAGAATGTAATTTTAACACCTGCGTTTTCGCGAATTAAATCGGCTAAGCCTTTGCCTGTAACAATGCCCATGCGGGCGTTCATTTCCTGTATTACCAGTAAAACAATAAATGCGGGAATAAGTGTCCATATAAGCGTGTAGCCATATTCGGCACCAACAACGGCATAGGTTGTAATACCGCCAGCATCGTTATCAACGCTTCCGGTGATGATGCCTGGACCTAGAATGGCTAAAAATATACCTATTTGGGTAAAGAGTTTTTTTCTCCCTTTAAACATCTATAAAATCTCCTATCTATTTGTTCTGCGTTTGTTAATTAAATCTTCCACAACGTCGTCGATGATTACCATGCCCTGCAACTGATGGCTAATATCTACAACAGGTATTGCCAAAAGGTTGTATTTTGAAATTAGCTCGGCAATTTCGTCAATCTCCTGATCGTCGTGCAGATATATAGGGTTTGTTTTCATTATTTGATGCAAGGCAACACTGGGTTGCGATACCACCAAATCGCGAAGCGAAAACGTAGCTACCAGCTCATCGTTGTCGTCGGTAACAAACAGGTTATAAAGCATATCGGCTTCGGGTTGTTTTTCGCGAATTTCGTCGATAACTTCGCCAACGGTTTTATTTTCGTTAAACCACAAAACCTCGGTATTCATTATGCTTCCAACGGTGTTGTCGTCGTATTCCAAAATATCGCGCACTTCCTGCGACGATTCGGCTTCCATTTCATTTAAAAGAAGTTCGGCTTTTTCGTCTTCAAGCACATCGAGAATATCGGCAACCTCATCGGCTGGCATCTTTTCGAGTACATCGGCCATCTTCTCCACGGGCAAGCTCTCAATAATATGTATCTGAGTATCGGTTTCGAGTTCTTCCAGCACGTCGGCGGCCTTTTCTTCATCGAGCGACGAAAAGACGTTTGAACTGGCCGTTTTTCCGAGTTCTTCGATAATATCGGCCAAATCGGATGGGTGTAACGTATTAAGTTTCGAGTATGTTTTTGATAATCGGATGTTTAAGTTCGAGAAGTTGATAGCCTCCACATCGTCCCACAAAATAAACTTAGCTGGAACGCTTATGTTGATCCACGAAAACATTGCATTTACTGGGCGCGAAATGCCTATACGGCGCAACAATCCTTCAATGCCAACATCAACAGCAATTGCGTACGTTTCGGTTGATAATGCCACCAAACGCACATCGTTTACACGCACAAGTTTACGCCCGTTGAGGTCGACAATCTGTTTGTCTAAAATTGCATCGCCAAGAAATAGGCCATTATGCGTTTCCTCCTCCGATATTTCGTTGAGTTTATTGCAATAAACTTTTAAACGTTTGTTTATTTTCTCGATACGGAAGTTGGTAAACGAAAAACATTTCTCGGCCTTTTTAATTTTTAGCTTAACGGCACTAACGCGCGGACGACCAGCGGGATTTCCATGGGTAACTAAATCTGTTTCAACCAACAAGTCCTTCACAATACCCACAACTTTATTGTTAGTATCGTAAACGCGTATGCCTAAAATTCGGCTAAGGTAGAAAGTTGTGAAATAAGTCATTAGCAGCTCCTTGCTATTGTGGTATAGAAGGAAGCGATATCGTAATGATAAGCTAACCTGCTATAACAGAGTTAATAAAAGTGTATTCGCAGGTCCTTCGTCCATTTAAGGGTGATGGTTTTGATTAGTTTCGCAAAGATAATTTTTCGAACGTATTATACCAATTTTTTTTGAAAGAAAATTGAACAGATAATATTTGAACATAAGGCGCAAAGGCTCAGAGGTATTGAAAGGATAAACATGAATTACTTCCAATAAAGAAATAACAACTGTCGTTCCAATGTGTAACAGAACGGCGAAGCTTGCACCATTTGGTAAAACATTAAAGGTATGCTGTCGTGCCAACGAATGTTGGCATCCAATAAGAGTAAGCTATTGCATTATTGACGAACATTCGTTTGAGATCCCGACCTACGTAGGAATAACAGTTTACGTCTATTGTTAGGCAGCAGTTATTCCTGCAATAATATCTTTGGTGTAGAACCAAAAAAACATCATATTTAATCGCGCAAAACAAACCAAATGAAAATTAAAAATACAACGATAAATAACTGGATATTAGGACTAATTGTTTTTATTCCTGTTCAATTTATTTTCTTTAACATAGTAACTCGAAACCATAATTTGGTTGAAAATGTATTTTCGCAAAACATATACAAAGGCATTGTTTTCGCGCTTCGCTCGCTCTTTGGCTGGATTAACATTCCCGTTGCTCAAATAGTGATATTAGGACTAATTATCGTGGCTATAGTTTTTATTATTAGGCAAATAGTGCTTATAAAACAGGGTAAACTACACTTTCGTGGCTTCTTGTGGAAAGTTGTAATAAATGGAGCAGCCGTATTCTCGGTTTTCTATTTTCTTTTTATGACACTATGGGGTTTAAACTACCATAGGCAGGCGGTTTCGGAAATTGTGGAAGTTAACACATCGAACATTACTACCGCCGAACTTGAGGCCGTTTGCCTGAAATTGATACAGTTAACAAACCAAAGTCGTAAGCAATTAACTAACAATGAGCAACATTCGGTGGTTGTTCCATTGATGAGTAGGCAAATAATTGAAAGATCAATGCTGGGTTACGCTAGGGTGGCTAAAGTGTTTCCGCAATTTGAATACAAAAAGCTTTCGGTAAAAAGTGTATATTTCCCCAAGCTTATGTCGATGGTAGGTGTGGGAGGTATTTACATACCGTTTACTGGCGAAGCAATTGTAAATATGGATCCGCCTTCGTTTGCGCTTCCTGCTACGGTATGTCACGAAATGGCGCATCAGTTGGGTTTTTCGCCAGAGGACGAGGCCAATTACATTTCGTTTTTAGCATGTACTTCCAACCCCGACCCTTCGTTTCGGTATTCGGGTTATTTAATGGCTATGCGACATGCTATGTACACTCTAGCTGGCTTAAACCACGAAGCCTACGCTCGTTTGCAACAAAATATCGGTAAAGGTGTGATGGTAGATATCAATGCAGATAAAGCCTATTGGCGTAGCTTTTACAATCCCTTAACTACGTTTACTAGTTTTTTTTACGATTACTTTCTCAAAGCCAATGGCCAACATCATGGTATTAAAAGCTACAGCCTTATGGTTAAACTAATTGTTGGGGAGTACCGAAAAAACGGGCTAAGCATGAATTTCCATAAGTCATACAATGAACAATAGTTCGGTAAACATTAATATTAGTTTTTCTAACTTTTTGATTTGGTGTTATTTGGTGTTTTAGTGTTTTAGTGGCGAAAATATGTAATAGCCACCAAATCACCAAGTCACCAAAACCCACCAATGAGTTTATCGAAGTATTGAATGAAACCACTCATATATTATGTTGTCCACCTACACTTTTAAAACGTTCCATAAAGCGTGTGGTCGTCGGTATTGCAGAAAAGCGACGAATAAAAACAATAATCGAGTCGGTTGCTTACAATCTTCCTCTCAAGCTGTAGTATAGGGCGGCCTAAGGGAATTTGCAGGTAATTGCTAACTTGCTCGTTAGCTAATGTAGCACGAAATTTCTGCTCACCGCCCTTAACCTCAATCTGATAGTGTTTACGAAGTATGTCGAACAACGATTTGTTTTCGAAGTTACGCGATATAAACCTTGGTAAGTTGATGTTGGGCAAGTAATTAAGGTCGTAAAATAGTGGCACATTGTCAACTAGTCGCAATCGTTCTATATATATACAGCCCGATTGCAATTCTGCTTCGCTAAGCGGAAAGATAAATGGCTGAGGCCATTGTATAATTTTAGGTTTCGATAAAATAGTGGTACTTAGCTTGTTTCGACCAATGGCTGAAGTTGTTCCAGCTATTGATAAGATACCTATACCTTTTGGTTGGTTCAACACAATACTTCCTTTCCCTTTGTGCTTCTTTATAAGTCCTTCGTTAGCAAGCGAATCCAAAGCATGCCTAATGGTAGGTCGTGTAAGTTTATATTGCGCACAAAGCTCATTTTCAGATGGCAACAGTTTTCCATCGATAAAAATACCGTCAATTATTTGCGTTCGAAGTATTTCGTATAGTTTTCGGTAGTGAGGTATTGTAGCTTTTTTCTCCATTTACAAAAGAAATAAAATATTTTTATTAACGCAACTTGTAATAACAAGTTTATGTTTTATATTTGCAAAGTAAATAAACATAAGCCTATTTACAATATAAAAATTATACTTTTATTTACATGTATTTACAAGTTTAATTAAAAGATGCTAGTTAATAAGCAAATAGAGTTTCGCCTATTAACCAACATGTAAACAATTTTTCAACCTATATACTCTAAAACCTTTACAACTCTACAACCTCTACAACCTTTACAACTCTACAACCTCTACAAACTCTACAACCTCTACAACCTCTACAAACTCTACAACCTCTACAACCTCTACAACCTCTACAACCTCTACAACCTTTATAACTCTACAACCTTTACAACCTTTACAACCTCTACAACATTTCACATATATACAAATTATTATTTATGGCAATAGCGGTAATTATGCCCAAGCAAGGTCAATCGGTCGAAACCTGTATTATTACTGAATGGGCGAAGAAAAAAGGTGAGTCGGTAAAGAAGGGCGACGTTCTTTTCACCTACGAAACCGATAAAGCATCGTTCGAAACCGAGGCAGAAGCCGATGGTATTTTGCTCGATATTTTCTATAACGAAGGCGACGAAGTGCCTGTTTTAGTTAATGTTGCAGTAATTGGCGCAGTTGGCGAGGCTACCGACAGTTTTCGCGCTGGCGGAGCTCCTGCAGCAGCAGTAGTTGTAGCCGAACCCACAAAAGTTACTGAAAAAGTGGCAGTTACAACAGCAGCTACAGCTGGCGCGAAACAAAAAATATCGCCACGAGCTCGTGTAATGGCCGAGAAAATGGGCGTTAACGTGGCTTCTATTAGCGGAAGTGGACCTAACGGACGCATAATTGCTCGCGATGTTGAATCCGCCCAAAGCACAACTCCTAAACAAACAACTGAAATTGAAACTGTTAGTTATCTAAAAGCTTCGCCAGCACCAACTTATGTTGCACCAGCTGCAAGTGCATTTTTTGGCGATAACGACTTTGCTATAAACAAGTTATCGAATATGCGTAAGCTAATTGCAAATGCAATGCACCATTCAATTAGCAACTCGGCACAACTTACACACCACATGAGCGCCGATGTACGTAAGCTTCAAGCACTTCGCGTGAAAGCTAAAGCCGAAGCCGACAAAGGTGGCGCTAATATTACGCTTAACGACATGATTTGCTTTGCCGTTATTCGTGCACTAGAAAAATACCCCGAAGTAAACAGCCATTTCCTTGGCGATGCCACTAAAACATTCAAAAAAGTTCACCTCGGTTTAGCCGTTGACACGCCGCGCGGATTAATGGTTCCTTCGGTACAAAATGCCGACGATTTGTCGCTTAAAGGCCTATCGAGCCGCTTGAAAGATGTAGCAGAAAGCTGCCGCAAGGGTAATGTAAATCCTGAGGTTTTATCGAGCACAGCAGCCTCATTTACAGTATCAAACCTCGGAAATTATGGTGTTGAAATGTTTACGCCAATTGTAAACCTTCCGCAAGCTGCCATTTTGGGGGTAAATACCATTATTTTGCGTCCGGCCGATTTAGGTGGTGGTGTATTTGGTTTTATTCCAGTAATAGGTTTGTCGCTAACGTACGATCACCGCGCTATCGACGGCGGTCAGGCAACACTTTTCTTGAGAGAAATTAAAAATCAAATCGAAAATTTTGAAGGATAGTCACTTTAGTACTAAGTAACTAGTATTAAGTAGTTAGTAATTAACAACGTACAGGCTGAGACATAATAAAAAATTGAAAATAAAAAATAAAGAAAATGCCAAAAATACAATTCATCGATCCAAAAGACGCA
>JANYAP010000040.1 GCA_025361285.1 Bacteroidales bacterium
TGTTACATATTCTCTGGCAAATTTCGAAACGTAATATGTTGGTATAGCCGAAGTGTCGGAAAACGGTTCATCGTATGCATGAACAAGCTTTGGCAGTATGCCAATCGATTCTGGTTCAACAATTTGCTCGTGGTGCTCGCATTTGTACATTGCAGCAACTTCGCGTGCATAATGTAATTCGTTAAAAGCCTGCTCTTTAAAACCAATCGAAAACGTTTTTATCGGTTGATTCGAATTTTTTGCCATTGTAGCTACCACCGAACTCGAATCGACACCGCCGCTTAAAAAGGCTCCCAATGGAACGTCCGAAATCATATGCTGCTTAACGGTTTCCGATAAGCTAGCCTCAATAGCTTGCTTCCAATAGTCCTCCGATTTTGAGTAGTCGGGCGCGTATTCCACTTTCCAATATTGCTTAATATCTATCGAAACCTTATCGCCAAAATTCATTAACAGGTAATGTGCTGGCTGGAGTTTTTTAATGTGTTGATATATAGATAAATCGCTTGAAATATATCCGAATGCGAAATAGGAATCAATAGCATCGTAACTCAAGCTTTTGTCGATATTTTCAGCCTTTAAAATAGCTTTAATTTCCGACCCGAACGCAAACTTCTCATTATCTGAATAATAAAAGAATGGTTTTATTCCAAACCTATCGCGAGCGCAAAAAAGCTGCTGTTTATTGTTGTCCCATATTGCAAAACCAAACATCCCTCGAAGGTAGTTAACGCAGTCAACGCCATACTCTTCATATAAATGCAAAATAACCTCCGTGTCGGTAGCTGTTTTGAAACTATAACCCTTATTTTTTAATATTTCGCGGTGCTCCTGAAAATTATATATTTCGCCATTGAATACAATATATACGCTACCGTCCTCATTTGAAAGAGGTTGATGCCCTAAACTTACATCAATAATACTCAATCGCCTAAAACCCAAACCAACGTTTTTATTTATATACGCACCTTCATCATCGGGTCCTCTATGAACAATGGAGTTTGTCATATTTTTAAGAACCTCTGGGTTAATGTTCCTATCTCTATCTAAAAATACTAAGCCTGTAATTCCGCACATAATGTTACTATTATAGTTTTGCCAATAGGGGAAAATTAAACTCTTTTACTCAAATTTATCGATTCTAAAGATATGTACAAAATGTTATTCGAAGCAATTCAAATAATTGAATTTTACGAATTGCATTATTCTTTCCAGCAAATGCAATATTTTCACCTTTATTGTTGGTTTTTATTTGACTAATGAAAATATGTTAGGCTATAACAGTTTTTTGAAAAAGCATGCAGCACTTCGAAATTAATAAGTGAAGTTAAGAGAAGCGAATTGCTAAAACATTTACAACAACATTTCGGCGTGTTTTTCAACTTCCATGTAATAAACAAGTTAAGAAATAAAAACATGCATAGAAATATTTTTATATTTCTATGTATGTCAACGTATGTCAAATACGTTGACATTGAAAAAATTATATGTTTACCGAACTATTGTTATAATAACGCCATAAACCTTTCGGCTGCAGTCTCAAAATTGTGAAATTCAGCTACATAACTCCGTAATTTTTGTGGTTCGCATTCATCAAACTTGCCATTTTCAACAACGCTTTGCATTTTCTGTAAATCGCCTTCGCAGCACACACCTAGTTTGTGTTTATTCAAAATGTTGTCGGGGTTTACATTTAGCGAAATTACTGGCACTCCACATGCCCACGATTCCAAAAATATATTCGGGAAGCCTTCGTAAAACGATGTGTTTATTAGTGCCTTAGCGCCTGCTATTAATGTTAGGGTTTGCTCGTGGTTTAGCCAACCTTTAAGTGTAACATTCGAATATTTTTTCAATTGCTCATAAACGGCTTCCGACTCATTATCTCTTGGTTTTCCAACAATTAAAAACGAAACGTGGGGTGATTTTTGTATCAAATTTAGCAGCTTTGCTGCTCCTTTTAATTTTGTTAACGACCCAACGTAAATGTAATAATCGCACTTTTGGGTGCATTCAATCGATTCAAACTGCTTTAAATCGATAATATTAGGAAATATAATGCCCTTGTTTGGTAATTTACCGGCAAGCTTTTTTTGATCATTATGTTGAAATGCTACAATATCGGCTCTTTTAAGTAAATACTTAAAAACTAAATCGTTAGGTAGTGCAAGTGATAAATATTTAAAAAAACCAATATTCCCTTTGTATTCCGATGTGTATTTTTTATATAGACCTAAAACATCTATGTCGCAAGCAATTGATAGTATAAATTTTGTATTTGTTTGTCGCGAAGTTAAAAATGGCACTAAATACAAATAGTACCTCATTCTAACGTAGTAATAATCGGCATTTTGGGCTTTAAATATTTTAAAAAGTGCTGGTACGCGATTAAAGAAAAACCTCAAACCTCTAATACCTGTGTTCCAGTTGGGTACATTTATTACGCTAATGCCTTCGGCCGTTTTAAAGTTTTCTTCCAAAAACGGGTCGATTACTACAACCTCGTGTCCCTTTGATGCTAACGCTTTAGCTAACAACGATATTTGAAGCTGAGCACCTCCTTGGGTTTTACCCATAAGTGCATTGGATAGTTTTCCGAAAAAGCAAATTTTCATTTTACTTGTGTTGTTTTATTCATGTATCTGCATCATGCGAATTAAAAGTTGAACAATTGGCGTGAAAATAATCTTACATTTTCTTTGTGAAACTTTGTGATATAGCTTCCAAAGATCTGTTACACAAAGAGCAGCAAAGAATGCACAAAGTTACACCAAGTTTTCAACCCTTCATTCGTAAACCTAATTCACGTATTATTTCAGGGTGTTTATAAATGCCAGTATGCGTGCACTTTGTGTTTTGTAATTAAAAATTGTTTCGGTTAATTCCTTGCCTCGTTTGCCTACTTCTTTGGCATAATCATAATTCGAAAGTACATAATCAAGCTGGTTGGCTAATTGCGCTACATTACCAGGTTCAACTAGAAAGGCATTTTCTCTATCGGTTATGTATATTGGTATATCGCCCATACTTACCGATATTACAGGGATAGAAGTACTTAAATATTCAGTTAATTTTGAAGGATACGATGCTTCCGATTCGAGATTCGAATTGCGTACCATAACTAGTACTTGAGCATGTAAAATATACTGAACAACCTCATCTCGAAGAAGATACTCTAGAATAATTATTTTCTCGCTTAAATTTAACTTATTTATTAAGGCGTGTAATTCCTCAAGTTCAGTATCGGTAGCAAATCCGCCAAGTACTAGCTTTATTTGTGGGTGCTTAATGTGTACTTCCGAAAATGCATTTACCAGTAAATCAACATTATCGCGTTCGAACGATAGCGAACCAAAATATCCTACGAATTGATATGGAAACGACATTTCAATTTTTTTCCCAAACCTTTCGGTATCAACGGTACTTGGAAGAAGTAGAAGTTTAGAGTTGCTTACGTTGTACGATTTGTAAAAGTCAACTAGGTAATTAGATATACACAGCGCTCCATCACAAACCCGCGATTCGAGGTAAAATTTAATTTTCCCTCGAATTTTATTTATAAAGTTGCCCTGATGAAACCTTAATGGATGTTCGCTACACTCGATAAGAAACTTGGCTCTAAAAATCTTTGCCAGGAAAACGCCAAAAAAGTATGTAAAAGCATCCGATGTCCAACTGTTTATGGCAATTATTTTGTGGTCTTTGTTAATTTTCGATATTACTTGTATGGTTTTAACACATTTGTTAAACTTTTGCCATGTGCGTATAAATATCGACTTGCTTCTAACACTTTGGTTATATGGGTTGTGAAATTTTATTCCGTTATATTCACCTGCGGGTATTTCATTAAATTTATTTAAAAAACCAATTACATGAACTGGCATGCCCAATTCGTGAATGCCTTTTGCGTACGAATGTACCCGGTTTGTGGCAGCATTTCCCTCAGGAAACGTATAACTATCGCCAAATATTACAAAGCTCATAGTTGATATTTTATAATTACTTTATATTATTGTTTAAGGTTACAACGCTTTCGTGAATAATTTTATTACTGCACTATTTGCGCCTATTTCTACCATTTTAAATTGTTGTAAATGGTTTCTAGCCAGCATATTTGCTAGTTGTGGCTAATTAAATTTTACTTATTGTGCGGGCATTTATTAAAAATTATTTTAGGAGCGAGTGAAATTAATTCGCTTACCTATTACTAAACATGGATTTCCGACAGCTATTACATTTTCGGGGATGTTTTTTGTTACAACGCTATTTGCGCCTATAATGCTATTCTTCCCAATTTCTATACCTTTTAGAATTGTGCAATTTGCTCCAATCCATACGTTATCGTGAATAATTATTGCTTTTGCATGCGAATTGTTTCGGTCGTTATGCCCATCACCATCAATAATTATTGTGTTTGCGCCTATTAAAACATTGTTACCCAGGCGTATTTCTTTCCATGCTCCTAAACTCACGCCACTCATGCGGCAGTTAGTTCCCATTTTTATAATGGCTCCTTCAGTTCGGGTTGCTATAATGCACTTATGGTTTAATCCAATAAGATTTGTGGTTTTATCGGACCTGAATGCGCAGTTTTTGCCTATTGAAATTGTAGATTTTGGTGCTCGAAAAAAGTAAGGAACGCCATAAAACACGCTGTCTCTGCCTATTTGTACACCTACTATACGAGCAATAAGTTTAACTCTTACACCCGAAACTATTCGTAAGCATTCATGCCTCTTTCGTATAAACCAATGTACCAGCCAACTACAGTTGTCTTCTGTAAGTTGATTGTAGCGATATTTAAAACCTTTAGTTTGCATACGTTTAATAATGTTGATATTAACCCGCTAAATGTACTTTTTTCAATTCATTGTGAAATAATTGTTGAACCTTTGCTTTATCGAAGTTGTCGATAGCATATTTACGAGATGCTTCGGCAAATTTCGCTTTTTTATTATTGTCCTCCAATGCTTTTATTAGCGTTTCTTTTAAAATGCTTATATTCTGATGTGTACAAACAAATCCGAGTTGCTTATTTATCATAAAATCAATTGAATATACGTTCGAAGGTCCATAGCAGAAAACCGGCACGCCCGATGAAAGATATGATGGGAGTTTTGTTGGGAACGATAAGCGGATATATTCAATACTTTCGGCCGAAAAATCTACTGGGTAAAGCAATAAGTCGGCTTCTGCGATTTTTTCGATATGGTTAATGTCCTTTAGCGATGGTAGTATTTCTACACCTTCATAATTAAATTTCCCCGACACCTCTTTATTAATATCGGCATAAATTTTAAAAGTAACATTTTTGCCCTCTAGCCTAAGAGAATTCACGCATTGAGCAAATTCAGCAATAGCATCGCTACTTGCAATACCTATACGGCCAGCATATACAACAGTGTATTTGTTATCCAACAATTTTGGCGGCAAATTATTATATTCGCTGCAATTAACAGGGTTATGAAAGTACTTGAACGGTAACTTGTAGCGTTTTTCGTATTCGGCAGCCATAGCCTCCGAAATGCCAAGCCGTAATGAGGCTTTCCTTAAATTTCGAATAAACTTTTTATGCACAGCAAATCGAAGGGGCCAACTAAAAAGTTTTTCTTTATAGATGGTGCTTGGCCAATCGTCCATTGTATGTGTAACTACTTTAGCTCCTGTAAGTATTTGTGCTTTGCAAAGCATAGTGTTTGAGGCTATACTGCCGCATTGCGAATATATAATATCGGGGTTAAAATCCATTACCCACTGCTCAAAACGCTTGGTGAGTTTTAGTGGATGAACGTATTCCGATAATCCCGATTTATTGAGGCTCGATAAAAAAATGCGCTTAAAAGGATTTGCTTGTATTGGAGCAGCATTTTCTTGCACCGAAACACCCGTTTTGTATGATTTGCCATTTTTAGGCTTGTATGGCCCACTTACACCTATATGAGGTTCATTACTAATATAGTTAAGCGGAAAAATAAAATGATTATCTTCATAACCAAACCTGTAATAATTTATGCATAGTTCTTCCATTGGTTCCGATAAATCCCAGTGAGCTAAGGCAATTTTATCTAAAGGCCATCCAGTAAATAGGTTTTTAAGTGTTATACCACCACCAGTATAATCGTTAAATCCATAGCTGTTTAATATCAGTACTTTGGGGAAACTACTCTCCATTTTTTATTTATTTTAGTTTGCAATAAAGTTGAATTTTGCGGTTAATTGTTTTGTTTTCAGTAACGTACAAACTAACCCAATTAATAAGATAATAGTTATTAATCTACAGTGCTAGTTATCATGTTATGAAACGAATTCACTACCTTTTTCCTTTCGAAATGGTTTTTTGCAAATTCTAATGCGTTGTCAGCGAACAATGTTCGGCATGCTTCATTCGTAAGGGCGTCGATAATAGCGGTTTTTAAAACGGTATTACTCTGCTGTGTACACACAAAACCAAGTTTGTTGTTTTTAATAATGTCTATGGAATGAACGCATTGCGGGCCATAACTTAAAATTGGAACTCGCGACAGTAAATACGGTGGCAACTTTGTAGGAAACGAAAGTCGAATATATTCTATGCTTTTATCATCGAAATCAACAGGATATAACAAAAGGTCGGCTTCATTCAATTTCTCCATAAAAGTATTATCTTCTAGCGACGGTAGTATATTGGTGCCTTCGTAATCTATTGTGCTTACATCGACATCTACGTTATATGAACCAGTGTAGATATTGAACCTAATATTTACACCTTCGCTTCGAAGTTCGGCAACACACTGGCAAAATTCTTTAATTGAGTAATGGCTGGCAATCCCTATTCTACCCGAATAAACAACTAAATATTCCTTGTTTTTATTGATCTCTTTAGTCTTCAAATGTTCGTGTTTATCAGAGTCTATAGGATTATGGAAATAGTGGAATGGCAGACCGTACCTTTTTTCGAATTCCTCGGCCATAGCTTTCGAAATGCCCAAGCGAAGAGACGCAATTTTAAGTATTTTTTTAAACCGCGAAATCGTTAATAATCGGAGCAGAGGTGCAAGAGTTACATTTTTATAAACTGTTGATGGCCAGTCGTCCATAATATGAACAACGAGTTTTGCATTTGTTATTTTTTGAGTTTCCAAAACTATGTTTACAAACCCCAAATCGCCACATTGACAATAAATTATATCGGGATTATATTCCTTAACCCATTCGACAAACGTTGGGCTAGCTTTTAGGGGATGCACAAATTCCGACAAACCAGTTTTGGCTATGGTGCTAAGAAAGGCTTGTTTAATGAAATTCGAAGATGGTTGTTTTTCAGGTATTTCATTAACATTCTCAACTATATCTTCCGTATTTTCATCCGATACTGTAAACGGTCCGTTTAAATTATCCTTTGGTTCGTTACTTAAGTAATTGAGAGGGAACATAAAATGCGATTCCATGTAACCTAGTTTATAATAGTTGGTGGCTATATGCTTCATTGGTATCGAATTGTTCCAATAGGCCACTGCTATCTTATCAATAGGCCAACCAGCAAACAGGTTTTTTATGGTAATGCCACCGCCATTTAAATCGCTAAATCCGTCATCGTTAAGTAATAATATTTTCGAATATTTAATCATAAGTTAGAATCGCTTTTGTCTGGCAAAAATTTTACTACCGAAAACAACATCACAAATGCCATAACATATTGTAAATGTTCAAATACCAAAATTCCATTGGACCAGCCTAATATTAAATATCCGAACAGAAAAATAATTATTGCTGGTATAACAAAATTCGAAGTTTTTAAATTAAAGAGCTCCAGCAGTATTCGGAACATTAAAAAAACGAGAAACACTAAAAACAATGTTACATGCAATCCCCATTGTGCCCATGCTAACACAAAACTATTATGGATTCCGCCAGCAAATTCTGCTCCATCTTCTGCCTGTCCCTCAATAAAGTATGCAGGGTTTCCGAAGCCAGCCCCCCAAAAAGTATCCTGTATTCTATCAAAAAACACTTGTGTTGTTTCAATCGATTGTTCCATATGTCCCGAATCGGTATATTCGTTAGGCGAATTTGACGAACTACTAAAAAAACTGAAAGCTCCTGCCATACGATTAAATACATCGTCGAATTTTTTGGGCATTGCCATTTGAAACGATACACCCAATATTATTAATGCGCCCACAAAAACCACAAGCATTTTTATCGCTTTAGTTTTGTGAGGTGTTACTAATAAATAATACCCTAATAATATAATATCGGCTATTAAGCCTAAACCTAGTGCCGACCTTCGATATGAAAAAAAGAGTGTAGCTAAAAAGATTAAAATATATATTAGATAAGTTTTATTTCTGGTATTTAAAAATAGCGCTAGGCAAATTATTTGAAATGCTGATAGGTATATAAGTGTATCCATTTGAGGAATGGTGCTGGGTAGTCCTCCATTAAAGGCTAATCCGCGACCCGAAAAATAAAACAACAACGCATGTATTGAACGGAATAGCAGTACGTATAAACCAACTGTAAATATTTTGTTAAAAATAGTTATATACAGCTCCTTTTCGATAAAGAACAGTGCAAATGAAAATAGTAAAAAGTAATAAAACCGAAATATTGCAGATTCGTAAAAATATTGACCCGTTGTTAAATCATTGCCTGGATTTAATAACCCAATAACTATTGTAGCTATTGTAAAGAAGAAGTATAAAGCCGTATACCTTGGTGGTGTTTTGTCGCGCTTAAAATAAAACAGATAAAACAAGAATGATAGGGAAAGATATTGAAAAACATTGAATTTGATAATATACTTATCAAAAATGTTTTGAATTATTGTAAGATTACCTTCTGTTGCATATTCGTCGAAAGGGGCATATATTAAGGCTAGCCATAATAAAATAATAAGATAATTGAATATCTCGGGTAGTTTAACTTCTTCTCCATTATCGCTGTTAGGCTTAATAAATTCCATTTACACTTGTAATTTAAACTCTTAACCAATTATATTTCAAAATGTTCTATATAAATCAACTATCTTATTAACATTTGTATCCCAATCAAATAGCTTTGCTCTTTTTATTCCTCTTTCAATAATTTTTTCGCGTGCCGAGGTATCTCTTAATATATGCACCATGGCATCAACTAATTCTGTTTCCGAATATGGGTCAATTAGCAAACCTCCATCGCCAACAATTTCGGGTACGCTCGATACGTTAGCCGCAATAACAGCAGTTCCACAGGTCATTGCCTCTAATGGAGGCAGTCCAAAACCCTCATATAACGATGGGTAAACTAATGCTATACTGCATCGGTAAAGTTTTGCAAGTTGATTACTAGACACATATCCGTAATATTCTATATTATTGTTAAGGCCTAATTCCGAAATAAGTTTGGTTTCTTCGTGGGATAAAGGTGGGCCAACTACGCACAACTTTATACCGCTATTAATGCTAACTATTTTTGGGAATACACTTAGAAGTTGTTTAAAATTTTTATAGGCAGTTCTTCCGCCAACATACAGAAAATAAGGGTTTTCTGGAACTGTTTCGGCTCCCAACGAATCGCTGTACGAAAGTTCTGAACCTTCATAAATTACACTAATTTTTTGCTCAACTTGTGGGTAAAACCTAAGGAGGTCGTTCTTTGTATTTTCCGACACGCAAATAATCGAGTCGGCCGATTTAATTGCATCGGCTTTCCAATTAATGTGCTTTTGCTCGTTGTTAATGCTGCCTTGGAATAATTCTACAATCATATCGTGTATTGTAATTACTTTAGGCTTTTTTATTGATGATAATGCTCTGTTAGACAATAAAGTGTAATACGTAGGATGCACAATGTCGTAATTTGCAATCGATTCGGCCCATCGAAAATAGTATTTTTCAATTCTCGATGATAGTTTAACTGGTCGAAAGTATTCGAAATTGCTGATAGTTAAACTGTTGTTTATAGGTAATTCGATGTTCGAACTCGAATTGCATGTTGTAAGTACTGGATTTATGTCGGATGGCAGGCGGCTTATGATATTGTTAAAATAACGACCTATTCCGCCGGCCTTTTGTAACTTGTATATAAAACCATCATATAAAATACGCATAATTTCAGTTATTAATATGTACGATATCAACTAAAAACGATCTGTAATCGGCCTCAAATCGTTCCTTGGTGTGGTAAAGTCTTGCGTATTGCCATGCTTCAAGCGACATTTGCTTTAATTTCGGCTCATCCATATTGGCAATCATTTCACTAGCAGCTATTATACTATCGACATCTATGTTTTTCAGAGTGATACCAAAGTTAAAAACATCGACACTTGCCTGAATACTAACTATTGGTATTAAACCTGCATGAAGCCCAGTAATTACGCTGCCTCCCCCGCCTTCTGATGCTGACGGTAGAATAATTCCCACACATGTATTCAAAATAGAAAGAAACTCATCACTATCTACTTTTAGCCAATTTAAGGTTTTTATATTGGGTAAATGATATAATTCATTTTTATATAATTCCACAAAGTCGCTCTCGCTAGCAATTGGACCCACTACGTAAAGATTAAATTCCGGCATTTTCGAAAATGCTTCTAAAGTAACGTCTAACCCTTTAAGAACCATGCCTGCTCCACCAAACCATAAAAAATTTCGCTTACATAAATCAAATCTCTTGTTTTCATTAAACTCAAATTCGTTTGTGGTCGATATATGAATTCTATGGATTGGCTTGTTGGCGTATTCAAATGTGCTTTCAGTGAATTTATTTCCTAGAATTGATGCGAAATCACAATTCTCAATACCCAAACTTGGCAACGCCATACGACGCGGTATTAGCGTTGTGTTTTTTTTTCTTTGAATATCTAATAATCTTGAATATTCGGCGGTATTTTGGAACAGCCAATGCGCACCAGTAATATGGAGTATTTTTACGCAATTCTTATCTAAATATGGCGTTAAGCGCTCCATATTTGAATGTATATCAACAAAATACGAATATTTCTTTTTAGGAATAAAGCTATTATTTG
>JANYAP010000098.1 GCA_025361285.1 Bacteroidales bacterium
AACCCAAGGTACAACATGCACTTGCGTCAACTTATACACGTTGGCTACAAAGTTGCCTCGGAATATGGCGAAGTATATACCGACGCTTTAGTAGCTAATAGAAAGGTAATTGCCAAATGTGTTTCCGACAATATATATGAACGCCACATTAAACGATTGTTCGAACCTAATCAGAAGTAAAAAAGAAGGCTTTAGGCTGGAGGCTGTAGGGATATATATAATTCAATGTCGTTTAGTTAAGCCTCCAGCCTCCAGCCTGCAGCCTCCAACCTGCAGCCTAACATCTAAAGTCTAAAAATATGAAACAATTTATGGATGAGAATTTTATTCTCGAAACACAAACAGCACAAACACTTTACCACAATCACGCCAAAGCGTTACCAATTATCGATTATCATTGCCATATCCCTCCAAAAGATATTGCCGAGGATAGAAAATTTAAAAATTTAACGGAAATTTGGCTCGAAGGCGACCATTATAAATGGCGGGCGATGCGCACTAACGGTGTCGACGAAAAATACATTACCGGCAACGCCTCCGACGAGGAAAAGTTTATGAAATGGGCCGAAACCGTGCAATATACAATGCGTAATCCATTGTATCACTGGACTCACTTGGAATTAAAACGTCCGTTTGGCATAAATAAAATTTTAGGGCCAAAAACCGCCATGGAAATTTATGAGGAATGTACTGCCAAATTACAGACCCCCGAATTTAGTGTGCGAGGTATAATCAAGCAAATGAATGTTGAAGTTGTATGCACAACCGACGACCCCATAGATACCCTCGAACATCATCAGAAAATTAAAAGAGATGGCTTTGCAACCAAAGTAAGCCCTGCCTGGCGACCCGATAAGGCAATGGCTGTGGAAAGTTCACAAACATTTAATGCCTATATTAATCAACTCGAAGCGGCCTCTGGTTTGTCTATCAGTACGTTCCAAAATTTACTCGATGCACTAAAAAGACGTCAGGATTATTTTGAACAAAACGGCTGTAAGCTTTCCGACCATGGCTTAGAGACTTTTTATGCCGAATACTATACCGATGCCGAGATTAACACCATTTTTGCGAAAATAAGAGGCAAAAGTGAGCTAAACGCTACCGAAATACTGAAGTTTAAAAGTGCAATGATGTACTATTTTGCCGTAATGGATTTCGAAAAAGGGTGGGCGCAACAATTTCATATTGGTGCTATACGCAACAACAATGGCGAGATGTTTAAAAAACTTGGTCCCGATACAGGTTATGATGCCATTGGCGATTTCGAAATTGCACGACCTATGTCGAAGTTTTTCAATAGATTAAGTCTCGAAGAAAAACTTACCAAAACCATAGTTTACAACCTAAACCCACGCGACAACGAGTTAATGGTAACATTAGCACTATGTTACAGCGACGGAAAAACTGCTGGCAAAATGCAATTCGGTTCGGGTTGGTGGTTTTTGGACCAAAAAGATGGTATGCAAAAACAAATGAATGCACTCTCGAGCCTTGGTTTAATTAGCCGTTTTGTAGGTATGTTAACCGACTCGCGTAGCTTCCTCTCCTACCCTCGCCACGAATATTTCCGCCGCATACTTTGCAATTTAATTGGCACCGATGTTGAAAAAGGCGAGCTACCAGCCAGCGAAATGGAATATATTGGCAAAATGGTTGAAAACATTAGCTATTATAATGCTAAAGAGTACTTTAGGTTTTAGTAAAAAGTACAGAGTAACAAGTACTCAGTAATTAGTATATACAACTTTTACTATGTACTCATTACAAATTACAAATTACTTGATACTCAGTACTTGATACTCAATACTAATTTCTTGGTACTCAGTACTAACTACTTGGTAATCATTACTCAATACTTTTTCCTTCATCGACATTACTAAAACTTCCGCTATATCCATTACAGGTATTACCGACGTTTGGGCGAAAGTTTTTTTACACATCGGGCAGCCAGTAACTATTAAGTCGGGATTATTAATGGTAAGAAGTGTAACTACTTCATTAGTAATTCTTTTTCGATCGGAATTGCTAATCATTAAATTTGCTAAGCTTCCACCACAACACAATGCGTTTTCGGCTTCTTGCGGAACCGATTGAAGATTAAGCGAATATGCCAGCAGCTCGCGTGGCTGACGGTAAATACCCGAACCTCGCCCTAACTCGCATGGATCGTGATAAATAGCTTTTTCGTTTCGCATTGAAACATTTATTTTGCCTTCTTCAACCAAACGAAGTAAATATTGGCTATGATGAAGTACCTCAATATCAAGATTATACTCTTCATTAAAAACCTTGTAGCATATTGGGCACGATGTAACAAATATTTTTGCACCGCTTGCCTCAATCATTGTTTTATTGTGTGCAATTAACTCGCGGGCTTGTGTTTCCTTGCCTGCAAGCATAATTGGTCGTCCGCAGCATAAGCCCGAGGTTTCGTCCATAAACCAAAATTGCTCTCCCGAAGCTTTTAGTATCGTAAGCATCGATTTTTTTACCGATGGTTGTAAATGAGTCATGCATCCGGCAAAATAAATTACATCGGCCTTTCGAGTTTTTTGCACAGGTAAATAACTGAACGACTGATTATTATTAACCTCTAATTGATTTCTACCTAACTGCCTGATGGAAGCAATATCGATACCCACCGGACAAATATTGTCGCACCTACTACACATAAGGCAATTCAACGATTTATCACCACTAACGCATTGGTTTCTAACGTCTTGTATATGATATACCGACTGTACATTTTTAATACCAGCCCCCGATAATTGACATGTATCGATACAAATACCACAGCGTGAGCACGATTGAACCTCGACATTGGTAAACGATGTAAATACCTTAGTTTCAGTTACTCCATATTTGCGAAGAAATATCAAAATAATTTCAGTGGGAATGTGCATGTACCGCGAGTATGGCAACGCCACAAAAAACAAGCCTAAAGCCAACGAATACGCCCACCAAGCGGGGTATGCCAAATACTGGGTGGGTAGAAAACTTCCAAAAAACAAGCCTGCATTTGAGGTTAAAAAATGACCTCCGCCTAAGTTTGCCGACGTAAAACTTTCGGCCAAAAACCTACACGGAAAAATAGCCCAAAGCGTGTATAATGCAAGCTTATCGCCAAGTTTTAGCACGGTAGTTTTTTTCATGCCAAATAAACGTGAGTACAAGCGCTTTGTAAAGGCTAGAAAAACCCCGGTAAGTACAATTAAAAGAGTTACATCCATTAAAAGCGAGAAAAATCGCTCGGCCTCGAATGCCAACGGATGCGGGTTAAAAAACCTGAAAAATATTGGTATGTAAGGTGGGCTTAAATGACCTTGATAGAATATGCGGCATTCCCAGTTTCCGAAAAGTATAAGCAGAAACCAACCGAAAGCCAAACTAGCATGCATATAGCCAAGCAAAGTGTTAACTTTAAATACTTTACGATGAAGTAAACTTTCCAAAAAAACTTCCTTCAAGGCGAAAATCGTTTTTCTTGAAAAAACACCTCGCCATATTTTACTTCGCTCATTATCAGGCAAATTCTTAATCCATCGGGCGTACGTAACCACAAGCACTGCCAATAAATAGATAAGCCCAAGCGAAAATGGAAGTACAAACCAATCGAAATGTTGCATGTGATTTATATTTTGGAGTGTGCTATATACATTTGGTTAACATTTCTATCTGGGGACAATTTGTCCCTATGTACAATCCCAATTCAAAATCGCGTTTTCTCAACTTTTTAAGATAATCAGTAGGGTTTATTGAGTCGGTAAGTACTTCAATTACATCTACAACCGAAAAATACCATTGCTCTTCTTTCTCATCCCAATGTGTTCGAATCTTTTTACTGTCAAATAGTTTTATGTTGCTCATTTTCTTAATATTAGTCGTTATTTAAATCGAACGGTATCAACCCCTAACATCCTTTATTTGTAATTTGTAATCGGTAATTTGTAATCGGTAATCTGCACATTTGCACATTTGCACATTTATAATCAGTAATTTGTAATCTGCACATTTTTAATCTGTAATCAGTAAATTTCATATACACATTTCCATAATCCTATAAATTACCCCTCGGGTATTCACGCCCATAGGGCAAACCAGTTGGCATTTACCGCAAAGCATGCATTTATGTATATTTTCAATTACCTCTTTATTTTCGCCACGGCGAAGCAGAAGTATGTATTTTCGGAGACTGAAATCGGTAAACTGCCTAGCTGTACACGTTGCAGCGCATGTTCCGCACGAAATGCATAGGTTAAAGGTAGGCTCGTGTTTGCGAACATATTGGGCAATGCTCCGATCGTTTTTGTCGAAATCAATTTGCCTGTCTTTTGCTATTTTGTATCCGAAATCTACCATAATGCAACCAATTGAATATCAGATGCCATTATGCGGTCGTCAATCTCATGTCCGCTAAGATAATTGGCAATGGTTGAAGCGGCCGCACGAGCATCGGTAATGGTGTTGGTAATAGTTTTTGGTCCGGTGCAAGTTCCGGCAAAGAAAACCCCTTTTACATTCGACACATTGGTTAGCGTATGTTGGTCGGCGGTTTTAAAGAAACGGTTTACCCCGAATTGTAGATTGAGCATTTTGCCAACTTGCTTTGTACCTGCCGATGGTTCGATCCCAACCATAAGCACTAACAAATCAACACTCATTTTCAATGGTTTGCCAGCAAGTGTGTCTTCAACTTTTACTAAAACCGACCCATCGATATTTTCGCAAGCTTCGGATAAACGACCGCGAATAAAGTTAACGCCCCACTTCTCTTGCGCTTCGCGATACAGTGCTTCGAAATGCATCCCGAACATTCGCATATCCATGTAAAAACAGTAAACTTCGGCATCGGGCAGCCTTTCTTTTATTTCGATAGACTGTTTTACGGCAGTTACGCAGCATACTTTCGAGCAGTATGTGTTTCCTGTTTTTTCGTCGCGCGAACCTACGCAATGCACAATACCTATGCGTTTGGGCGCGTTACCTTCGGCGGTAACAATTTGGAATCCATTTAAAAATATGCCTTCCAACTCGGCCGAAGTAATTACATTGTTGTAAATTCCGTAGCCGTATTCCTCTTTTCGGCGAGCATCGAATAAATCGTACCCAGTTGTTACCAAAATAGCATCGGCTAAGTATGTTGTATTATTTTCCAAGAAAACAGAAAATTGATTGTTTTTTTGTATTGCGCTGGTTATGTTAGCATTACATACAACATGTACTTTCCCTTTTTCGATACCTTCGTTCAGAAACGTAACTACATCCTTGCCCATACGCATTGTAGGGAAAAGTTTCTCCCAATTAAGCAGATGTCCTCCAAGCTTGTCGGATTTTTCGAGCAAAGTTACTTCATAGCCAAGCGCTGCAAGGTGTGCCGATGATTCCATGCCGGCAATACCTCCACCAATAACAATTACTTTTTTTTTCATTGAATAAGTTGTTAAACACACTGTAAAACAGCAGGTTTCTCGGGTTTTCCAAGTTTAATTCCATTAACGCCATCGTATTTTTCGGCGGCATTATACGGAATACCAATCTTATCGAGCAACGGTTCGCACGAAACCTGATGCGTTTGCAAGCCTAAATCCCATGGGTTGTAGCCTAAAATCAATCCGGCAACTTCCTCGTAGGTAAATACCGGTATTCCTTGTCCGTTTTCGCCATAGGTTTTGCCCTCCATTTCGGCAATGGCGTACTGCCATTTGTCTAGAAACATTGGGCAACCCGGACAGTTAGTAATAATCATATCGGGTTTATAGGGCTGCATCGATTCGAACTTTTTGTGCGAACAGGCAATTGAGTACCCGCGGTTTGCCTGCACCAGATATTGTCGGAAACCGAATCCGCAGCAATGGCGGCGCTCGGGATAATCTACAATTTCGCCACCCCAATCGTTAACCATTCCTATTAAAACATAAGGATATTCGGCGCCGCCTATGCCCTTATCGGGAAACATTTTAGAGTAATGACAACCAATGTGTTCCACCACTTTTAAAGGCTTTCCGGTATGTTGGTTTACAAGTTTATATTTAGCTTTGGCGGAAATTTCGTTGCGGAATTTATACACCACATCGCTGGCGTGCGCAATGTTGGCAGGTATTTTAAATTCGCGACCGGTAGCCTTTTTTAAGTATTCGCGCACTCGTGCCTCTGTTTCGGGGAAATGATGCCACGTATCCAACACCTCGGTGTAAATGCCGAAAGACGTGATGCACGAAGGTACAAGGTTTTCGTAGCCGGCTTCGGTCATCAGTGCAAACTGTCGCGCCACAACAGTCATCATGGTATCGAGCGGAACAATATCGCCATGGTAGCCAATGCCGGTACAGGTTGTGTGGCAAGGATGCTCATACACATCTTTACCCAACTCCTCGCGTAAAATGCGTAAGAAAGTTGTTTCGGATCCTGGAAAAAAATTTTGCCGCACACAACTTCTTACATAGAAATACTTGTCCGCGGCTATATGTTTCTGATAATCTTTCCAAATGGCAATTTTCCCGTCGATGTTCATTTGTTATGCTTTTGATTATTAGATGTATATATATGCGAAAAGTATTCGTTGTCCATTCCATCCCCGAACTCTAAATTCATTTCTTCGGCCTTTTTCTTCGAATATTCCTCGATTTTGTTGAAGCGTTCGTTGCCACCGGTTACTTCAAATATTTTACGGATTTCATCCAACGCCTCTTCGGGTATTTTACGTAGAATTCCCACACCATCGCCTTTATAGTTGGCTCCAAGGCGACTTAATACAGCACTCCAATTTTTTTGCTTCCAATCCCATACGGGGCCTTGCTCGGGGTGCAAAGCTGTGCCAACACCTTCGAGATACAGGCAATAGCCATGGTCGAGAATCCATTGACCCACAGTGCGTTTGATTGCCAATTGCTGACGACCTTTTTCCGACTCCACAAAATAACCTAGGTCTTGCGACAATGCTCGCAACGCCATTATTACCAAGCCAGGCGCATTACCACGAGGGCAGCGTGTTTTACACGACATGCATTCGCCACAATACCAAATAGTTTCACTTTTTAATAGATGGATGATTTCGTTGTCGTTTCCTGTTTGAACTGCATCAACAACGGCACGCGGATCGTAATCGTAAAATTCGGCTGCACCACAAATGGCGGTGCATGTGCCACAGTTGATGCAAGCCTTTAAACCTTCTACGAAACGAACGTCTTCGCGAAGTTTATCGATAATTTTACCCATGTTTGGAAATTGCTGGTTGATGCAAATTTAAACAATGGTAATATACCGACAAAGTAGTGTAAAATCGTAATTTTTAGGCGGTATTTATATGGTGGTATTTATACGTATTACTGTAATGTTCATGAAATGAACTAATTAAACAGCTTTTCGATTAAGCCGAATTTCGTATTAGCATTTGTTTTGTCGTACATGTTTTGTACATGCCTATTTACGGTATGTTCCGAGATATTTAATTTTTTGGCAATATCGTCGTATTTCAATCCTTGTTTTACAAGCTGAGCCACTTCTTTTTCGCGTGTTGTAATGTTGTATTTCAGCGCGTTACTATTAAATATATCGTTGGCTTGTTGCTTGCTTTGCAACTGCTGACTTTCCAAAAATTTTTGTTTCATGTTTTGTAACGAAACATTTGTTGTACGAGCTTTATAGTCGATAATAGATTTTACTTTCAGGGCTAAGTCGTTAATAGAAAATGGCTTGGCTATAAAATCGAGCGCTCCCATCTCGTAACCTTGTGCTTTGGTTGCTGGCTCGTTTTTAGCTGTAAGAAATATAAAGGGTATGTGAGCCAAACGGTTATTTGCCAACGTGTGTTCGAATAGTTCGTAACCATCCATCTCGTCCATCATAATATCGGAAACTATAAGGTCGGGAATAGGAATGTTTTCGAGCTTTTGCAATGCAACAACACCATTTTCGGCCACAAAAACATTGTATGTTTTATTAAACTCTTCGGCTAAAAAACGTAACATATCGGCATTATCTTCCACTATCATAATGGTCGACCTGTTTGTGTAATACGTTAAATCTGATACTTTTGTCGTTTGTGCTGCAACGGTAATTTCCGGCAAAGAAATTGACGGATTTGTCGTTGGTATATTTTCGGTACTAAGTGGCAGTGATATTAAAAACTCAACTCCAATACTCTCGTTGCTGGTAACACTAATTTCGCCGCCAATAGTATCGATAATGCTTTTAACGGTATACAACCCCATGCCTATTCCTTGGGCGTTCATTTTTTTGCGCGAAAGCTGATAGAAAGGCTCAAAAAGATGTGTAAGTTCATCGGCTGAAATTATCGCTCCGCTATTTCTAACAATAACCTTTGCCGTAGAGGTTTCCTTTTTTAGGGTAACATGTATTAAGCCTTGGTTAGGCGTGTATTTAACAGCATTGTCGAGTAAGTTATTTAAAACCTGATCGATACCATCGCTACTAGCCTTTATTAACACACTAGGTTCGATGTCGTTATTTATAGTAATGTGTTCACTATTAGCATAATGCGAAAAGTATTCGAGTTTTTCGCTCAAAAACTTATCCAACGAAAACACTTCCGCATCGGCATACAACATTTTGCCTCGACCAATGTTTTCGATGTTGAGGTAGGTAACAATATCGCGGCGCATTTTGCCAATATTACGGCGCATAACCAGCAACTCTTCATCCTCGCCTTTTCGATCGATATACCTGTTTAAATAGTTTTCGATAAGAGTAAGCGGTGTTTTTATTTCGTGCGATAAGTTAATGAAATACATGCTCTTATGCTTACTGTTTTCTTCAATTAGCTCCTTTTGCTCATCATTTTTTTTAAGCAGTTCGTCGTAGCTTTTTCGCAGAAAGTAAATACCAATAAACATTAATCCGATGCAGGAAAGAATACTTAACGAGTAATCGACATATACGTTTAATTCAGAAGTATATGGGTTCAACACCCAATCGGGGAAAATAAACTCGGTTATAAATAGCAAACAAATTAATAGTACCTGAATACTTAAAATTTTAACATGCCTACTAATTGGGTTATATGCTAGGGCAAATATTGGGAACGACATTAAAAAATAAGGAACAGTACCTCGTATGCCAAACCCCATAAAATACGCAACAATTAACGTTAATTCTGTACTAATATATACCAATAAAAAATAGTATTGCTGCCGGTAACGTGCTTGCAAATAGGCAACCAAGCATATAAACATCAATAAAATAGGAATTACTGACATTACCGATAAACTCCTGTAAACCCAAAGATTTATACTCAAGGATATTGTACTTAACAATGCTGCAATTAGGCAAAAGCTCTGAAACATCCTTTTCTCGAACGGAAGTTTAGGATCGGGTACAAACAGTTTGGTAAATAGTTTCTTCATATAACATATAGCTTAATAACGTGGCAAATATAACTAAAATGGCAACTATCTACCACAAAAATTATTTTATTGTACCACAAAAATAGATTACCAACACGATATTTTTGCACTATCGCAATAAGGAAATAAAGCAATAGTGCAAATTTTAACATTAGTTAGTAGTTAGTTAGTTAGTTAGTTAGTTAGTTAGTAAAAAAATGGCCACATCGGGATGATGCGGCCATTTTTATTTTATATAACTTTTTTTTCTCGCGTTGGTTTACTTTCTTTGTGCAATTCAATGTGTTCCAAACACTGTTGTCTGGAAAAATATCTTTATTATGAGATTTCTCACTTTGTTCGAAATGACAATTAGTAAGTTAGCCTTATAGGAGGGGGTTGGTTTGCGGCGAAG
>JANYAP010000158.1 GCA_025361285.1 Bacteroidales bacterium
CCCGCAAAGCCTCGTACTGTATTGCCCATGGCAACGACGATGAAAACCCATTTAAGTAATACTCAACAGTAGTAGCTCCTTCGGGTTCTAAAAAAAGGCTTTGAAGATTCTCCATTGTATAATGGTATTATTAAAGGTATGGGTCCACGGTATTGTCCGAGTATTGAGGACAAGGTTGTGAGATTTGCTATTAAAGAATCGCATCAGCTTTTTTTAGAACCCGAAGGCGCTACTACTGTTGAGTATTACTTAAATGGGTTTTCATCGTCGTTGCCATGGGCAATACAGTACGAGGCTTTGCGGGGCATTAAAGGTTTAGAAAATGTTAAAATTTTTCGACCAGGCTACGCAATTGAATACGATTTTTTTCAGCCAACGCAGTTAAAGCCTACATTAGAAACGAAGCAAATTTCGGGCTTGTTTTTCGCTGGTCAAATTAATGGCACTACAGGTTACGAGGAGGCTGCAGCTCAAGGCTTGATGGCTGGTATTAACGCGGCTTTAAAAATTTGTGGCAAGGAGCAAGTTATTTTAGGCAGAGATCAGGCTTATATTGGCGTTCTTATCGACGATTTAATTAATAAAGGAGTTGATGAGCCTTATCGAATGTTTACATCTCGTGCCGAATACCGAATGCTTTTGCGTCAGGATGATGCCGATTTTCGGTTAACACCAATTGGTTACAAAATCGGCTTAGCAACTCAGGAGCGGTATCTAAATATGAGTAATAAGCTTGTTCGCCGTAATGAAATTGTCGAGTTTTCGAAGAAATGTGTCGTACATTCCCACGAAATTAACGATAAATTGGCAGTCCTTAATTCTTCGGAAATTAAGCAGATTGTGAAGGTACACGATTTACTATTACGGCCCGAGATTTCTATTTCAAACATACGTGAAAGTATCCGCGACTTCGATGCTTTTCTTGGCGCTGCCAACTCCACCTCTAATGATATTATAGAATCGGCAGAAATTGCTATAAAGTATGCAGGTTATATTGATAGAGAACGGCAAATAGCCGAAAAAATACTTCGTTTGGAAGGTGTTAAAATATCCCAAGAGTTTGATTATTCAAAATTTGTTTCACTTTCAACCGAGGCGCGGCAAAAACTAACAAAGATAAAGCCAGTTACAATTGGGCAAGCTTCGCGCATCAGTGGAATTTCCCCTTCGGACATTAATGTACTTTTGGTACATTTAGGTCGATAATTGTTCCACGTGGAACAATTGTAGGGTTTAGGTTTTGGCTTCGAAATTGTTCCACGTGGAACAATTTTTAGATTTGTTTTATAAAGTCGATAATTGTTCCACGTGGAACAATTTACGATTGGTTTTAACCAGTGGTTTACAATGTTTTTTCGGTGAATAATTCCTGTCGATAATGATGCCTAATGCAGCTCAAGCAAAGATAGCTACTATATTACAAAATCTAACAGATACTGCTGGGGTTTATTTGTTCTCTAATGTTGCCGACGAAGTTATTTATGTAGGTAAGGCCAAGAATCTGAAGCGACGAGTTACTTCCTATTTTCAGAAATCACATCAGGATAATGCAAAGGTTCGCTTAATGGTTTCCAAAGTTTGCGATGTACGGTTTGTAGTGGTCGAATCGGAATCGGATGCTCTTTTACTCGAAAATAATTTAATAAAAAAATACCTACCACGTTACAATATACTGCTAAAGGACGATAAAACATTTCCTTGGATTTGCATTAGCAATGAACCTTTTCCTAAAATATACTCTACTCGCAACATTAAAAAAGATGGCTCTTTATATTTTGGACCATATACCTCGGCGGTAATGGTGCGTACTTTGCTTGATATGATTCGACAAATATATCAATTACGAACTTGCCATTTAGCACTTTCAGCAGCTAATATCGAGGCAAAAAAGTTTAAAGTTTGCTTGGAATTTCACATGGGTAATTGCTTGGCTCCATGCGTAGGAAACCAAACCGAGGATAAATACGATTTGAATATTTCGCAAATTAAGGATATTTTGAAGGGAAATCTTTTTAAAGTTATTGTTTATTTGAAAGATACAATGCGCGTTTTAGCCGATGAATATAAGTTTGAAGAGGCGGAATTGATGCGACAAAAAATACAAATTTTAGAAAAATTTCAAAGCAAGTCTACAATAGTCAATCCTTCTATTAATAATATCGATGTGTTTTCGATTGTTAATGAACAAAATACTACGGTGGTTAATTTTTTGAAGGTAATGAATGGTTCAATTATTCAGTCGCATACCGTAGAAGTGCAACGCAAGCTCGACGAGGATATGCCGGAAATGCTTGAATTTGCTATAATGGATATCCGCGATCGTTTTCAGAGTACGTCGTTGGAGATTGTAGTTCCTTTTTCAATCGAATCGGTGTTTTCGGGGGCTATATTTACCGTTCCAAAAATTGGCGACAAGAAAAAATTACTAGAATTATCGGAACGAAATGCAAAATATTTTTTAGTTGAGCGAAGTAAAAATGCTGAAAAAGCCAATCCCGAATTACGTTACGAAAGGGTTTTAACTCAATTACAGCGCGATTTGCACTTATTGGAGCTTCCTAATTATATCGAATGTTTCGATAATTCCAATATTCAAGGCACTAATCCAGTTTCTTCCTGTGTAATTTTTAAATCGGGACGACCATCGAAGGCAGATTATCGGCATTTCAATATTAAAACGGTACAAGGTGCCAATGATTTTGCTTCAATGGAAGAGGTTGTTTATAGGCGTTATAAACGTTTGGTTGACGAAAATTCTCCTTTGCCTCAATTAATTATTGTTGATGGGGGCAAAGGCCAGTTAAGCTCAGCAGTCGAAAGCCTAGATAAACTGGGTTTGTTTGGTAAAATACCTATTATTGGTATTGCCAAACGCTTGGAGGAAATATATTTCCCTAACGATTCAGTTCCTATTTATTTGGATAAGAAGTCGGAATCGTTAAAATTAATTCAGCAAATACGCGATGAAGCACATCGTTTTGGCATTACTTTTCATCGAAATAAGCGTTCGCAATCGATGATTAGCTCTAAGATGGAAGCTATTCCTGGGATAGGACCAAAAACTATTGAATTACTGTATAACAAATATTCAACTATTACCAACATTTTAAATGTGCCAGTTGATGAATTCGTAGAACTTATTGGTAAGAAAAAGACCGAGATATTACTTGAGCATTTACAAAAATAGCCTTATTTTTTTCGCTCGATAGTGTAGTTAACTATATCAAACATGGCTTGCTTTACCGCCGATTCGGGGTAGGAAGAAAGTAAATTGAGAGCCATATTTTTATATTCGTTCATTTGCGAAGTAGCATATTCAATTCCTCCTTTTGCTCTAACAAATTCCACTACTGTTTTTACTTTTTCAGTATTCGTATTGTTCTTTGATATAGTGCGTAAGATATGTTTTCTTTCAGCGTTACTTGAAGTTTCTAAAGCGTAAATTAACGGAAGTGTTAACTTTTTCTCTTTAATGTCGTTTCCGGTGGGTTTTCCTATAATGCCTTGAGGTTGGTAATCGAATAAATCGTCTTTTATTTGAAAAGCTAAGCCAACGTATTCGCCGAAAAGTTTCATATTAGCTACCACTTCATCGGCAGCTCCAACCGATTTTGCACCACTTGCTGTGCATGATGCTATTAGTGTAGCAGTTTTTTTGCGTATTATTTCAAAGTACTGTTCTTTATTGATATTCATGGTTCTGGAGCGTTGTATTTGAAGCAATTCTCCCTCGCTCATCTCCCTAACTGCCTCTGATACAATTTCTAACAGATCGTAGGCTTTATTATTTACCGCAAGTAATAGTCCTTTAGCTAATAAATAATCGCCCAGTAGTACTGCTATTTTCGATTTCCAAACGGCGTTTATCGAAAAAATGCCTCTTCGTTCATACGATTCGTCAACAACATCGTCGTGGATTAAGGTAGCGGTATGGAGCAATTCTATTAACGATGCTGCTGTGTATGTCGCATCGGTTGGCGTTCCGTTTAGTTTTGCCGAAAGAAACACAAACATAGGTCGCATCTGCTTTCCTTTTTGCTTGATAATGTAACTAGTAATTATATCAAGTATGCGTACTTTGCTTGTCATCGAAGCTTTGAAGAGTGTCTCAAACTTCGTCATTTCATCCTTAATTGGGAACTTTATAGAATCTATAAATGACATTTACTTTGGTTTTTATCGGCACAGAAAGACCGAAAATTGTTTCATTGTATCTTAGCTAACGTTCAAATATAGACAATTTTTCGCCAATAGGTACGATATAACTTTTATACAACCAATATATTTATATATTTGTATAACATAATTTTATACTATGCCTTTTAACGAATTGACATCCGAGCAAATAGAGCTAGTGGCGAATATGCTAAAAGCAATTGCGCATCCTACACGTATTTCTATTTTGAACTTTCTTGAAGATGGTAAGAAGTTGACAGTTAGCGAGATTCGTGATTTATTGCAAATCGAACAATCTACAACATCTCATCATTTAGGGATACTTAAAGACAAGGGAGTGTTGCTTTCGAAACGAGAGGGCAAGAATACCTATTACTCGCTGAGAAATGTTAATTTGTCGAGTTTAGTGGAGTGCGTTAGCAAATGTCATAATGCATGAGTTTTGTATAACTTATTTTAACGATACCTCGAATTTTGTTGAGGTATTTTGTATTAGGTACGGTTCAATATAAATTGTTATATTTTCAATATGGTTAATGATAAAAGGTTATTTCTTTTGGATGCTTACGCCTTGATATTTAGGGCTCATTATGCGTTTATTAAAAATCCGATGTATAATTCGGATGGGCTTAATACTTCGGCAATTTTTGGATTTGTAAATACTTTAGAGGAAGTTATTTCTAAGGAAAAACCTACACATATAGCTGTAGCATTCGACCCTGCAGGACCTAATTTTAGGCACGTAATGTACCCCGATTATAAGGCTAATAGAGATGAGACTCCTGAAGATATAAAAAAAGCAGTACCCATTATAAAAGATATTTTAAAAGCGTATGGCATACCAATTTTACAAATAGATGGTTATGAGGCTGATGATGTAATTGGAACTATTTCGCGCAAAGCTGATGAAGATGGATATACCGTTTTTATGATGACTCCCGATAAGGATTATATTCAACTTTTGTCGGATAACATATTCATTTATAAGCCAAGTAAATTCGGTAGCGGAATGGAAGTTTTAGATAGCGCAAAGGCATGTGCTAAATTTCAATTGCAAAACCCACAGCAGTTTATCGACATTTTGGCTTTAATGGGCGATGCTTCCGATAATATACCAGGTGCACCTGGGGTAGGGGAGAAGACTGCTATGAAATTGATTGATGAGTTTCAAACCATTGAAAATATTTATGTTAATATCGATTCGCTTAAAGGAAAGCTGAAAGATACTATTGCTAACAATAAGGACAAGATATATTTATCGCGAGCTTTGGCTACTATCGATAGAAATGTGCCAATCTCTGTTTCGGATGAGGATTTAGTATTTAGTGCGCCTGATATTGACGAAATTAAGCGAATTTTCGAATATCTTAATTTTAAAACGCTCGAAAAAAGGGTTCTTTCCCGATATTCGATTGTTGGAACTGCTTCGGTAACTACTTCGGTTCAGAAGACGTTATTCGATTTACCTGAAGTATCTGAAACAAAGGCGGTAAGCAATTTCAATACCATTCATAATACTGCGCATTCTTATATATTGATAGATACGTTTGAGAAGCGAAGCAATCTTGTAAGCTCGATGCATACGTTGAAGGAGGTTTGTTTTGACACCGAAACTACTGGACTTGATGTTATGACAGCGCAATTGGTTGGCTTTTCTTTTTCTTGGAAAGCAGGGGAGGGGTACTATGTTCCCGTTCCTGCTGATCAAACCGAGGCGAGGAAAATTTGTAATGAATTTAAACCTATGCTTGAAAATGAAGCAATTACAAAAGTCGGACAAAACATAAAGTTCGATATACTAATGCTTAAGAACTATGGTATTGAAGTTAAAGGTAAGATATTCGATACTATGATTGCTCATTATTTGCTACAACCCGAATTGAGACATAATATGAATGTTTTATCGGAGCAATATTTGGGATATTCGCCTGTTCATATCGAAGAATTAATAGGTCAAAGTACTAAGCATCAAATTAGTATGCGGTCGGTTCCTATCGATAAAATAAAGGAATATGCCGCCGAAGATTCCGATATTACATGGCAGTTAAAGGAGAAACTCGAAAAGGAACTAAACGATCAAAACCTATCGAAACTTGCTAACGAGTTGGAAATGCCATTAATACAAGTGTTAGCCGATGTGGAATATTATGGAGTTTCGCTTAACACAGATGCTCTGAATGAATCGGCCGAAATTTTGCGGACCGACATTATTGAGTTAGATAGGAAAATTATTGAGCTAGCAGGTGTAGAATTTAACATTGCTTCGCCAAAGCAGTTGGGTGAGGTTTTATTCGAAAGGCTCAAAATTGATACTAACGCCAAAAAAACTAAAACAAAGCAATACTCTACTAATGAGGAAGTATTGGCTCAATTAGCCGATAAGCACGCAATAATTCCGCTGATATTAGAATATCGTGGCTTGCGTAAGTTATTGAGTACGTACGTAGAAGCTTTACCTAGGATGATTAATAGTAGAACTGGACGTATACATACATCATTTAATCAGGCTGTTGCGGCTACAGGTCGGTTAAGCTCCGTAGATCCAAATCTGCAGAATATTCCTATCCGCGAAGAGCGAGGGCGTGAGATACGAAAGGCTTTCGTGGCTTCGGGCGATGATTTTTTACTATTATCTGCCGATTATTCTCAAATTGAATTGCGCATTATGGCTCACCTTAGTGAAGATGAAAATATGATGGATGCTTTTATGCATAATGCAGATATACATACTGCTACTGCATCAAAAATTTATGGAGTTACACCCGAAGAAGTTACAAGAGAAATGCGCAGCAAAGCTAAAACTGCCAACTTTGGCATTATCTATGGGATTTCGGCGTTTGGTTTATCGCAACGTTTAAATATTCCTCGTAAAGAGGCTACGGAACTTATTGATGGTTACTTTAATACTTTTCCTGGAGTTAAGCGATATATGGATGAAAGTATTCGTCGCGCTCGTGTTAACGGATTTGTAGAGACTATTATGGGGCGGCGTAGGTTTTTAGCCGACATTAATTCGAATAACGGAAATGTTCGCGGTATGGCCGAACGAAATGCAATTAATTCGCCAATACAAGGCTCAGCAGCCGATATTATTAAGCTTGCAATGATTAGGGTTCATCGATTGCTAAAAAGCGAAAATATGCGTTCGAAAATGATTCTTCAGGTGCACGATGAATTAGTGTTTGATGCTTACCAACCTGAGCTAGATAAATTAAAGGAAATAATTAAGTACGAAATGGAAAATGCTGTTAAGTTGAAAGTTCCGTTAACAATTGAACTAGGCGTTGGAAGTAATTGGCTGGTAGCGCATTAAATACAGATAATTTTAACGATATAATAAATGTAATTAAGTCTAATGTAAACGTAGTACACTCTTATGAAAAAAAGAAAATCTCTTTTGTTATTGGGCTTTGCTTTTCTGGCATACAGTCCTGGATTTTTTGCGCAATCGTCAAAAATCGAATTTAAGGAATTCGACCTAAAGAATGGTTTGCATGTTATTCTGCATCAGAATAATACAACACCTACAGTTGCAATAAACATTGTTTATCACGTGGGTTCGAAAAACGAAAGTGCCGACCGTACTGGGTTTGCTCATTTTTTTGAACATTTAATGTTCGAAGGTTCCGAAAACATTGAGCGAGGCGCGTATTTTAAATATATTCAGAATGCGGGCGGTAACAACAATGCTTCTACATCGTTCGACATAACTCAGTATTACGAAGTTCTTCCATCCAACCAACTCGAATTGGGCTTGTGGCTCGAATCGGAACGAATGCTTCATTTAAAAATCGATAGCTTAGGCATTGAAACTCAACGTAAGGTAGTTAAGGAAGAAAAGAAGCAACGGTACGAGAATACTCCGTACGGCCGATTGCTTCCTGAAATTTTTTCTAATTCATTTAAAGTTTATCCTTACCGATGGACGCCAATAGGCGAAGAGCAATATATCGATCAGGCTAAGTACACCGAGTTTATCGATTTTTATAAGAGTTTCTATGTTCCCGAAAATGCCGTACTTGTTATCGCTGGCGACATTCATTTAGATTCGGCTACTTATTTTGTTGAAAAGTACTTTGCTGATATCCCCAAAGGAAATCATGAAATTTTTCGACCAAAGGTAAAAGAACCTGCTCAAACAGCCGAAGTTCGAGCCAGCGCTTTCGACAAAGTTCAGCTACCTGTAGTTTTATATACCTACCACATCCCAGCCATGGGAACTCCCGATTCGTATGCGCTTGATATGCTTCAAAAATGGATGGCAGGCGGAAAAAGTTCGCTGTTATATAAATCGTTGGTTGATAAACAACAAATTGCACTGCAGGTGGGCGCTATGCCATTTAGCTTGGAAGATGCAGGTCTTTTTATCGCCTACGGTTTCGCAAACCTTGGCAAAACAGCCGGAAGCCTCGATACTGCTATTAATGCCGAAATTGAAAACGCTAAGGTGAGTGAAATAACGGATAACGATTTTCAGAAAATTAAAAACCAAATAGAAAACGATTTTTATAGCCAAAATGCCACTATGGAAGGAATATCGTCATCGTTAGCAAATTTTTATACTTATTATAAAAATACAAATCTTATTAATACCGAAATTGAAAAATACCAGAAGATTACCAAGAACGACATTAAGCGTGTTGCAAACCAGTATTTAAAGGCCGAAAACCGCATGGTTTTATATTATTTACCCGAAACATTAAAGAAATAAGGAGTCGAAACAATGAAAAATTTAATATACATTATTGCGCTTTTAACGTGTTCATTAGCTAGCGTTAGCGCTCAAACCAACCGCACCAAAGCTCCATTACCTGCAGTAGCTCCTAAAATTCAGATTGGCGAATATAAGAAGTTCGAGTTAGCGAATGGCTTGAAAGTGTTTGTTGTTGAAAATCACCGTATTCCACGAGTATCATTTTCAATATCGTTAATTTTTAATCCCGAAGTAGAGGGTGTAAATAGTGGCGTTGGCTCAATTACTTCAGAACTTATTGGCACTGGTACAAAAAAGCGTACTAAGGATCAGATTAACGAGGAAGTTGATTTTATGGCTGCCAGCTTAAGTGCCAATGCCGAAGGTATTTATGCGTCGTCGCTTAAAAAACATACCGAAAAGTTGCTCGATGTTTTATCCGATGTTACCATGAATTCTGTTTTTAAGAACGAGGAGTTGGAAAAAATTCGCACTCAAACGCTATCGGGACTTGCAGCATCGGCCGACGACCCTAATTCTATTTCCGATAATGTTTCAGCGGCACTTATTTATGGCAAAAATCACCCTTACGGGGAATTTGCTACCGAAGCTTCAATAAAAAATATCAATCTCGAAATGTGCGCTCAATACTATCAGAAATATTTTAAACCTAACATTGCGTATTTAGCTGTTGTTGGCGATATTAAACCCGCCGAAGCCAAAAAACTTATTGAAAAATATTTTGGCAAATGGGAAAAGGGAATTGTAAGCTCACCAACGTATTCAAAACCTTTAGCTTCAGTGGCTACTAAGGTTGCAATTGTCGATAGGCCACAGTCGGTGCAATCGGTTATTAATGTTTGTTATCCGGTTGATATTAACATAGGTAGCCCCGATTATATAAATACAAGAGTTACAAACACCATTCTTGGAGGAGGTATATTTCGCCTTTTTCTAAATTTGCGCGAAAAGCACGCTTTTACTTACGGTGCATATTCAAATTTTAGCTATAACCCTATTATTGGTGGGTTTGAAGCCAGTACTAGTGTGCGAAATGCTGTTACCGATAGTGCCGTTGGCGAAATTCTATACGAAATGAAACGGCTTCGTGATGAACCAGTTGGAGACAGTGAGCTTAGCATGGTTAAAAATTACCTTATGGGAAATTTCGCTTTATCGCTCGAAAGGCCTCAAACTATTGCTTCCTTCGCCATAAACACCGAGCGTTATAAACTTCCGTCCGATTTCTATTCAACATACTTAAAGCGCATTGAAGCTGTTACTCCAGCCGATGTTCAGGAAACTGCTAAAAAGTATATTTTGCCCGATAAATCTAAAATTATTGTTGTTGGTAAAGCTTCGGAAGTAGCCGAAAAGCTCAAGAAATTTAATACTGAAGGGAAAATTGATTATTACGATGTTGACGCGAATATTTACGATCCGGCTATCAAAAGTAAACTTATTCCTGAAGGTGTAACAGCTAAAACTGTACTTAGCCGTTATATTCGGGCAATTGGTGGAACAGCTACTATTAATGGTGTTAAAGACTTATCTATTAAAGGAAAACTTTCAGTACAAGGCATGAATTTGAACTTGAATATAGTTTATAAGATTCCTGGCAAATATTTAAAGGAAGTTATTATGAACGGTCAAACTATACAAAAATATGTTATAAATGGCAATACGGGAAAAGTATCTGGTATGGAGGGTGTTAGAGACGTTCAAGGTGCCGAATTAGATAAGATGAAATTAGACGCCGAATTAGTACCTGAGTTGAAATACGAATTGTTGGGTTATAAAACCGAGCTAAAAGAGATTTCGAAGGTAAATGATAAGGATGCTTTTTTACTTGAAGTAACTTCGCCAACAGGGTCAACTACATCCGATTATTATTCAGCAGAAACAGGTTTGAAAATTAAGTCGGTTTCTCAAATGGATTCGCCAATGGGCAAAATTTCGCAGGTTACAGAAATTTTGGAATACACCGAGGTAGGCGAACTAAAGTATCCTAAAAAAATTAAGCAAACTATAGGAGCACAAGTAGTTGAAATTTCGGTTGACGATATTTTAGTTAATACCGACGTTAATGATGAATTATTTAAATAGTTATTGAAAACTAATTGATATGTAGTGTGTTAATAGCATAAAAAGGGCAGAATTTTAATAATTCTGCCCTTTTTATGTTTTTGTTGGATGCTAATTAATTTCGTGTGCGTGCTTATGAAGTATTGTTTGAGCCATATCTAAAATTGTAGTATCATCTAACGCTACAATCCCACCATCAGGCCCCTGTTCTACATGCATACCAACACATTCTCCACTTTTATAATGGCTACCACCAAAATAATTTCGAACGGTATCTTCCGTTACATTTAAACTTTGTGCGATAGTTCTAATACTGCCAACTGGCAAATCATCCTTAATTTTTCTGAGTTCGTTGAATGTAATATTCATAACTGAAAATTTTGAGGTTATTAATTAAAACAGCAGCCTAATTTACAAATAAAAATAATGATATATTCAATAGTTTATAAATTTTTTTTCGTTTTTTCATTTATTTATTACAACTTGTTGATAACATGGTTTTGTTTACGATTTTGAATACTTATTCTTTTTATTAATCAAAAAGTTATATATTTCCGATTCATTTAAGTTGAAAACATTATTATTATGAGGGTTAAATATCTTTATCTTATTTTACTAATAATAGGTTCAATTCAATCCTTTTGTTTTGCCGATAATCAAAAGGTTTCAGCGCTACCTGTTAAACAGAAGGAAGGATATGTCGATAATATTAACATATTACTCGATTTAGCAACAAAAGTATATTCTCAGCAACCTGAGCGCAGTTTGCAGTATGCCGAAACGGCCATAGGAATCGCCCAAAAGCACCGCGACAATATATTGGAAGCCAAGGCGCTTATGGTAATTGGCAATGTTTATCGTAGGCTCGATTACGATCGTCTTTCGATACCTTATTTTAATAGAGCTCTCGAACTTGTTCAAAAAGAGCATAACCTTAAAATGGAGTCGGAATTGCAACTAGCTCTTGGCGACATTTTTAATAAATTGAACCAAAACGATTCGGCTTTGCGGTATTTTCAAAAAGGTTTGATGTTATCGCAGAAAATGGGTGATCAATTGGGTATTGCTAACAGTTATCTTAAAATTGGCAATTCGTATTGGTTCAGAACTAATTACGATAAAACTCTCGATTATTATTTAAAAGCCTTAAATATTTACGAACAGCTTAATAATAAGGAAGGTATAGCTAAAGTTTATAATAACATAGGGTCGTTATATACGGTGTTAGGCGATTATAAAAAATCAATATTGTATTTAAAAAAATCGCTTCAGTATTATTCTAACTTAACTGATGCTGAGGGTATTGCTGAGTTGTATTTCCGCTTGGGCGAAACAATGTCGCAAATGCACAATTACGATTCTGCTCTTTTATATCTCGATATTTCCAAATCAGTATTCGATTCGTTGCATTTCGAAAGGAAATCGGCCTATGTGGATCAGGCAAAGGGTAATATTTATTTTCAAAAAGGGAATACCAATAAAGCAATAGTTTTAGCATTAAGTGCTTATAAACGATTTAACAAATTCGAATTTGTTTGGGGTGCAATTGAATCAAGTAACGACCTTGGGAAATATTATATGAAACTGGAGGATCTTGAAAATTCCAAACTCTTTCTTAATCACGCACTTGTGCAAGCCACGAAAGTGAAATCGTGGGAATTACTTAAAGATACTTATTTCGAACTCTCAAATTTGTACAAACTTAAGGAAGATTATAAAAAATCGCTCGATTTTTATCACAAATATCAAGTTATGAGCGATTCGGTTTCGAACCGTGAGAAAACTGCTCGAATTGCCGAATTGCAAGCTAAATACGAAACTGAGAAAAGAGAATTGGAAATTCAACTTAAAAACGATGAGATTGATAAGAACAATGAATTAATTAAACGGCAACGCTTTCATTTATATCTATTTGGAGGGGGTATTGCTATAATTTTGCTACTTGGCTTTGGGTTGTTTCGGCAATATAAATTGCTCGAAATTAAAGGAAAAAAAATCGAACGTATTAATACTGAGCTCGATTTGCGCGTTAAGGAGCGAACATCGGCGTTACGTTTAACCCAGTTTTCAGTAGAACATGCAGCCGACCCTATTTTCTGGATCGATTTGCAAGGTAGGTTCGCTTACGCCAATAATTCGGCATGCATAAGCTTAGTTTATTCGAAGGAAGAACTTCTTCGAAAAACTATTACTGATATAATACCAAATTTTTCGATTGTCGACTGGAAACAATTTTGGGAAATCACTAAAAAGAAAGGATCGTTGGTTGTTGAAACTTCATTTATTAGAAAGTCAAACATTGTATTTCCTATCGAGCTCATTCTTACTTATATATACCACGAACAAAAGGAGTATGCTTTCGCTTTTATGCGCGACATTTCGGATCGTAAGCAGAAGGAAGAGAATTTGAAGAATGCCAAAGATAAGGCCGAGGAAGCCGATAAACTAAAATCGGCATTTTTGGCTAACATGTCGCACGAAATTCGAACTCCAATGAACGCTATAATTGGCTTTTCCGATATGCTTCTGCACGAAGACTTTACGAGCGACGAAAAACTGGAATTTGCTACTATTATTAAAACAAGTGGCGACACGTTGCTTAAATTAATAGACGATATTATCGATGTATCTATTATCGAAGCTGGACAGCTAAAAATTAATAAATCAACCTATTATGTAAATGTACTTCTTCGGGAAATTCACCTGTTTTTTATGGGCGAAAAAAATCGCTTAAATAAGGATAGTATTGAGCTGAAGCTCTCCGATACAAATTTCGACGATCAAATACAAATTGATGTCGATAGGGTTAGGTTTAGTCAGGTTTTAACTAATTTGCTTGCAAATGCTCTAAAATTTACCGACAAAGGTTCCATTGAAATTGGTTACTATACCAAAAAAAACAAGTCGATTACTATATATGTTAAAGATACGGGGATTGGGATTCCTTCACATAAATTACTTACAATATTCGAGAGATTTAACAAGCATGTTGACGCTAAGAAGCTTTATAGCGGAACAGGCCTTGGTTTAACAATTTCCAAGAAGCTTGCCGAACAAATGGATGGTGTTTTAACCGTGGAATCGAACCTAGGCGCTGGATCGATATTTATGTTTACGTTACCGTATTCATTTGCCTCATCGCCACCACATAAAACGGAAAAGGAGCAGGTTTTGAGTAACGGGAAATTCGATTGGAGCAACAAAACTATTTTGGTAGTAGAGGATGTGGCTTCAAATTTTTTGCTGCTCGAAAACGCTTTGAAAAGAACAGGAGCCATTGTTTACTGGGCTAAGGAAGGGTTTGCAGCTCTGGAGTATTGCAACCATACAATACCCGATGCTATATTAATGGACATTCAACTGCCAGGATTAAGTGGTTACGAGATTACACGCGAAATTCTAAATATGCATCCCAACGTACCTATAATCGCGCAAACAGGGTATGCTTTTAACAACGAAAAGGAGAAAATTCTTGAAGCAGGGTGCATCGATTGCCTAACCAAACCTATAAATATCGAATTATTGTATGCTACACTAAATAGGTATATGTTTTTTAAGACGGCAAGTATTTAATATTCAAATAAATATAAGTCAGCAGTAAATACATTTGAATGAATTTTTAAACCATGATAAAATATGCTGATTTAAATGTCAGGAAGCTAATTATTTGATTAAATTTGCCAAAAAATTTAACGTTTCTGTATGTTAAAGGGAATATCAATGGGCAAATATGGAAATATTGATTTGAATCCTTTAATTAAGGCAAATAGCGCTGTAGCTAGTTATATCCAAGTTCAGGATACTTCAAAAATACCTGATCAATCTATTTCGACACCCAAATCAAATTTGGAAGTCCCTTCAATTACAGCGACTCCAGAGGTCGATAGCGTAACACAAAAATCAACTGAAGTAAATTTAACTCGTAGTGAGCAATTAGTTAAGCCTTTAAGCGCAAAAATTAAGTTGGTTTCCATTAAGCAAGAGGTTATAACTAATTCGCAGGACACTAGTTATGATAGAGTTAATAACGATGAGCTTCCTTTTCAGCATTCCAAACTTATTATCGATCGCATTTTCCAAGAAAACTTTTTGCTTTCCATTCCTTACAAATCAATTGGGATTAATTCTTCTGAGAACCTTTTGAACGATAGCACAATACAGAGAATTGAGAAATCGATTCATATTTCATTACCGCCTGTTGTTGAAAAAAGACCATTGGGCATTGATGGCACTTTGCGTTCCGAATCGTCGTTTAACTGGATAGCTGGTTTACTTTTACTCTCGCTTTTTGTGTTTTCGTGGATGAAAATTTTATACCAAAAGTATGTAGAACAGGTAGTTATAACAGTAGTTAATTATCAAGCATCGGTTAGGCTGCTTCGCGAGAAAAATGTACTTTTCAAAAATATGGCTGTGGGCTTGAATGTAGTTTTCAGCATAAATTTAGGATTATTTGTATTTTTCACTTTGGCATACTTTAATGTATCTCAGGTTATTGCCGATAGAAATTTTTTAAGTGTTTTAATATACTGCTTCGCAATAGGAGTAATTTATAGTGTTAAAACGCTTAGCTGTAAACTTATAGGGTATATATTTTTAGCGCAAGATGAATTTAAGGAATACGTTCATAATTTTAATTTATTCAATAAAAATATTGGACTATTTCTTTTCCCAATTGTTATAACTATGCCATATATAAGCGATTATATGGAGCCATTAGTTATATTTTCGGGAATGGCAGTTTTTTCTAGTCTATTTGTTTTACGCACTGTTAGAGGTTTTCAAATTATTATACGCAAAGGAGTCTCTACGTTTTATTTGATTTTGTATCTTTGTGCGATTGAAATTTTACCTGTGCTACTACTTGTAAAATATTCATCGACATGGATTTAGCTTTATCTTAGTCAGTTGTACAATTAAAAAAAAACTACGGCATTGAAAATTAAAAAAATTTTGGTATCGCAACCGCAACCTGCCGAACAGGAAAAATCACCATTCTACGAGCTGGCTGAAAAGAACAATCTAAAAGTGGATTTTCGTCCGTTTAGTTTTGTGGAAGGTATACCGGTAAAGGAGTTCAGACAATGCAGGGTTGAAATTTTAGCGCACAATTCTGTAATTTTTACGAGTAAAACGTCTATCGATCATTTTTTTCGCATTTGCGAAGAAATGCGCGTTACAGTGCCTGATGCTATGAAGTATTTTTGCATGTCGGAGTCCACCGCTTTTTACCTACAGAAGTACATCATTTACCGAAAGCGAAAGATTTTCTTTGGAAAAGGAACGTTCCCCGAAATGATTGATATTTTGCTTAAGCATAAAGACGATAAATTTCTTTTACCGCTCTCCGATTTACATAAACCTGAAATTCCTAAGCTTCTCGAAAAGAATAAATTAGAATTCACGAAAGCAATATTGTATCGCAATGTTTGTTCCGATTTGGCCGATCTGGTTGGTGTTAAGTACGATGTGCTAGTTTTTTATAGCCCATCGTGTATTAAGTCGTTATTACAAAATTTTCCAAATTTTAGTCAGGATGAAATAAAAATTGCTAGTTTTGGCACATCAACAGCCAAAGCAGTTAAGGATGCTGGTTTAAGGCTCGATATACAAGCACCTATGCCCCAATTTCCATCAATGACGATGGCCTTGGAATACTTTATTAAAGATCACAATAAAAATGAAGTTAAAAATGGTAAGGTAGTTGAACTAAAATCTGAGGAGAATAAAGTAAAATAATTGAATTTCAAGTTAGTATAAAGCCGATTCCATAGATTGTATTGTCGATTTTTGGTTTCGGCTTTTTTTTTTAACTATAAGAATTTATCCATTGAATTTTACATTTTCGAAAGAAGAAAAACTATGTAGCCGAAAAGCAATTGAAGCTTTAATTAGGGACGGAAAATCGTTGTTTTGTTTCCCATTTAAAGTACAATGGATAAAAACCGAATACCAGCAGCCATTTCCTATTCAAATTGTTTTTTCGGTTCCCAAAAGGCGCTATAAGCGCGCAAATAATCGAAACTTATTAAAACGGCGAATGCGTGAGGCTTTTCGCCTAAACAAAGCCGATATATATAAAGTGCTATACGGTAAGGATATAAAAATTCAAATCCTTCTGGTTTATATAGCCCCCACCGAATTAGCGTATTATGAGATTGAAGCAAAACTTAAATTTGTACTCGAAAAAATTGCTAATTCTATTGAGCCAAATATTAATTAGTTTTTTTATTGGTCTTATTCGAATTTATCAATATACTTTATCACCATTTTTTGGTCGATCATGTCGTTATTATCCAACATGTTCCAACTATTCAATAGAAGCCTTTAAAAGGCATGGGGTACTTAAAGGATTGACTTTAACTACTAAACGATTATTTTCATGTCATCCTTGGGGTGGGCATGGATTCGATCCTGTACCATAAAAAACATATCTCAGTTCTTGATTCTTGGTTCTTATTTCTTGGCTCTAGGCTCTTGCGTTCTATATAATTTCAATTTTGTATGTATCGAGGAATAATATTACTTCTTTTGGCCGAATTTTGTTTTGCATCGGCTACAGTATTTGCAAAATTTGTAACTAATACCTCGGATATTTCGCCAATAGAAATTACTTTTTTTAGGTTTTTCTTTGGTGTATTTATTGCTTATTTTTCTCTTCGTAAAAGTAATATGTCATTGATTCCCAATAATAAGAAGTTTGTTATTTCGAGGGCTATTTTAAATACTGTTGCGGTAATACTATTTTTTATGTCGGTTAAATATACAACAGTTACAAACGCCAACATGCTTAATATGACTTACCCCATTTTCATATTTATGTTTATGCCGTTGTTTGGATACGAAAAAATTAAACCAATACGAATTGTTTACTTAGCCATTTCAATATTAGGTGTTTACATGGTAATACAACCAAATTTTGGGCATTTGCTTCTTGGCGATTTACTTGGATTGCTATCGGGCATTATGGGTGGCTTATCGGTAATTACATTACGAAGGGCTCGGCAATTCGATTCTACGGCAATTATTATTTTTTACATAATGGCAATTGGTACAGTTATTAACGGTGCTTTAATGATAGGTTTATTTAAGATACCAACTGTTGAATTATCTATTTATATTGCTATTTCGGCGCTTTTGGGACTTGCGGGCCAAGTTTTTATTACTTCGGGCTATAAACATATCGAGGCAAATAAAGGATCGATAATTTCTACCTCACGAATAATAATGGCAGCCATTCTGGGTATTACAATATTCAACGACAAAATAAATTTGGAGCTAATTTTGGGAGGTGTGCTTATTCTTTTTTCAATAGTGCAATTAACAGTTAGTGAATATAAAGCATGATATGAGTTGAAAATACTGATAATAACTTTTTAAGAGCTAAATTTGTATTCTTTTAACCGTTTCTTTATGAGAAATTTCTTCCCTTGATTTACCAACAACATAATTTTTTTATAAATCTACCGTTGATGTATATAACAGTTTTATTCTATTTTTGACGATTAAAGCATTTGAACGATGAAAAAAATTTGGACTATACTCCTAGTTTTGTTATGCACAGTGGGTTACGCGCAATTGGGTGGAAAGCATATTTACGAATTCCTAAATCTAACGAGTTCCGCTAAAATTGCAGCTTTGGGCGGAAAGAATATTTCCTCTTACGACGATGATCTATCGGTGGTGTACCATAATCCTTCGTCGTTGAATTCGGAAATGGATAACCATCTATCGCTGAATTACGTTGCATATTACGCCGGCATAAAATTCGGGAATTTTACATACGCACGAAAGTACAAAGAAAAAAATAGAATAGCGGTTGGCATTCAATACTTTAATTATGGCGACTTTATAGCTGCCGAACCTACTGGCATTAAAACAGGTTCCTTTACCGCAGCCGATTATGCCCTTAATGTTACATACTCACATCCTATCGATAGTTTTTTTACTGTAGGAGCCGATATTCGTCCAATTATTTCGGTTTACGAACGTTATCAATCGTACGGATTATCAACCGATTGGGGGTTAACCTATCATAATCCTCAAAAATTATATACGCTTGCTTTGGTAGTTAGAAGCTTAGGAACTCAGTTTAAACCATATTATGGCAATAGCTACGAACGATTACCTTTCGAAATACAGGTTGGTTTTACTCAACAATTGAAGTATGCTCCTTTCCGTTTCTCGGTTACACTGCAAAATTTAGAAAAACCTGATATGTCGGTACCCGATTTTGGTGTAAGCGAAAACTCCATAACTACTTTAGATAAGCCCAAAGAAAAGCGAAAGCTCGAAAAAATTGCAAATGCGGCAATGCGTCATGTTATAATTGGAGCTGAGTTTTTCCCAATAAAAAACTTTTTCTTACGTGCTGGTTATAATTTTCAACGCCGACAGGAGCTTAAAGTTACTACACAAGCTGCTATGGTGGGCTTTTCGTGGGGTTTTGGTATAACAATTTCGAAGTTTCAAATAAATTTTAGTCGTTCCACATACCATTTGGCGGGGTCGCTCAATCACTTTTCGGTGGCAACCAATTTGGCTTCGTTTTATAGGAAGAAGGGTTAATTCTTTTTTTGAGAAGCCGTGCGAGCTAAATATAGCCGTGGTAGCAAAGTTTATCGCAGACAACCACAGAGTTTAGAGAACCTCGTTATTATCACTCTGCGGTTCTTTGGTGTTACTTTGCGGTTTTCTGCGGTTAAAATTATTTATTGATGAAAATAAATATTTCTCTACTCATTCTTATACAGCGCCTCGTGTGTTTCCCTTAATAGATCAATAATAGGGATATTTGGAGGGCATTTGCTTAAGTCAACTTTATCCAACTTATCTTCCGTAGGAAATGCTCCCTGAAACCAGTGGTCGTTCTCCAGAAACATATTATAGCGGTACATAGCAAAATCCTTCATATCGTAACATTTCAGTAGTGTTCGAAACCTAAGTACTTCGGCAATGTTTATGCCCGATGGATCGTTCGCCATCGAAAATCCATCGAAATCGGCGTATTTATCAAGCAATCGTTGGCTGTCGAGCAAATATTTAATGGCGGAATCGCTCTCCGACAGTGGAACAGAAGCCGGAAAGATACCATCAATTTGGTTAAACGAAACGGTTGCTGGCAAACCAAAACTTAAAGTATGAACAGCAGGGTTGGAAAGGCAAAACCGAGCGTTCCACTGAACTGGTGTTAGAGGCGCAGTTAAAATGGTTAACTTTTGTGGTGGTTTAGATAATTGACCGCCTTTATCGTTTGGCGAGATAATAAACACACCCATATCCTTGGTTTGAGCCAGATCTATCGCACCCTTATTTCGTTGAAAAAAGTAGTAATAATGCAGGTTCATAAACTCGAATAAGTCGGTTTCAATGGCTTTGATAATAATTTCGAGCTGAGCGTGTGTGCTAAAGCCAATGTGCTTAATTAAGCCCTCGCTTTTCATTTTATGCAATTCCTCAACTGGTCCATTTTTTTGGCAAGAAGTTCGAAAGTCGTTTATGCTGTTAATGCCATGCCATGCATAAAAATCAAGATAATCTGTTTTTAGTGTTCGAAGCTGCTCTTCAACCAATTTGCGAGTATCGGCGGCTGTTGTAGGCGACCCTTTAGTCATTAAAAAATACAAATTTCGTTTTACTTTTAAGATGTCGTTAAGTACTATGCCATAGGCAGTTTCGCTTTTAACATATCCATAAGCAGTTTCGATATGATTAATTCCCATCGAAAGCGCTGTTTTAACGGTTTCCAAACATTCCTGAAGCGTATCATCTGGAATTTCGTGACGGGGATTAGTCCAACCGTGCTTGTAACGCATTCCGCCTAACGCAATTACGCTTATTTTCTCGTTAGTTTTACCAAACCTACGATATTCCATTTTGGGTTTATAAACCGATATATTATTAAAATTCATAGAGGTTGTATTTTAAAATTTAACTATTTTAACAGCAAAATTAGTGAGGTTGTTTTACTCGACGTAAATATTAATCTTTTCTGCCTTATATTTGTTGACGTGTTTAATTATACTGTTTTAAATAAATGCTAAAAAATATTTTACTCGAAGAATATTATTCTAAAGCTTTAAGTTTGCTCAAGCAACTAATTGCTATTCCGTCGGTTAGCCGAAATGAAGACGAAACTGCCGATCTCATATTCAGTACCTTGAAGGAGAATGGATTTTCGCCCGAACGCAAAGGTAATAACGTATGGGTAAAATCCTTCATTTCCGATAATTTACCAACCATATTGCTAAACTCGCACCACGATACAGTAAAACCTTCTGCATCGTGGACCTACGACCCTTTTATACCTACCGAAATTGATGGAAAACTTTACGGGCTTGGTAGTAACGACGCAGGCGCATCAGTAGTAAGCCAAATAATGGCATTTTTTGAACTATCAAAACAAACTACCCGCACCCGCCCTTACAATCTTATATATAGTGCCACTGCCGAAGAGGAGGTTATGGGAGAAGGTGGTGTTATTAGCGTTTTACCACTTTTTGGGAAAATTGACCTTGCAATTGTTGGCGAACCCACACAAATGCAAATGGCTGTAGCCGAAAAGGGTTTAATGGTACTGGATTGTAAAACTTTAGGTAAAACAGGTCACGCCGCTCGTAATGAAGGCATTAACTCGATTTATCTAGCTATGGAGGATATCGAATGGTTTCGAACTTTTCAATTTCCAAATGAATCGGAAACACTAGGCAAAGTAAAAACATCGGTAACCATAGTAAATGCCGGAACCCAGCACAATGTTGTACCCGATACCTGCACGTTTGTTGTTGATGTGCGTACTAACGAACACTATACCAACGAGCAAGCCTTGAATATTGTTCGTAACCATATGAAACATACAGAAGTAACGCCACGTTCGCTTCGGCATAACTCGTCTCATATTCCTATTAATCATTTACTTGTAAAACGTGGGCAAGAATTAGGCCTAACTTATTACGGGTCGCCAACCACGTCCGATCAAACGGTTATGCGCCTTACATCTATGAAAATTGGTCCCGGCGACTCAGCACGCTCGCACACCGCCAACGAATACATTGAAATTGAGGAGATTAAAAATGGTATTGATACATATATTCGATTGCTCAATGGGTTAAAGATTTCGTGATTTTATTGTACTTTTGAAAAAAAATGATATGGAAAGCATAGTAATTATGCCAAATGATGTTCAAGAATTGGATTTTTTGAAAACAATGATTAAAATGATGAAACTTAAAGCGAGTTACATCTCTGAGGAAGAATGGGAAGATAAAATATTAGGGCATTTAATTGGTGAATCGAGAAAGACAGGTTATTCCTCAAAAGATGAAGTAATTAAAGCTTTAGAATAATGAAATTGTTATTTTCAAATGCATTTTTAGCCGATATATCGAAATTAAAGAACTTAAGGAAGATAAGAGGCTTAGAATTCGGTCGATTCCTTCACAGAAAGGATATTTATAAATTTTCCCTTGATAAAAACACATTTTGAAGTATGAGCCTCTGGGACAAAGGAATATCGGTAAACGAATGGATTGCGCAATTTACCGTAGGGCGCGATAGAGAAATGGATTTGTATTTAGCAGAATTCGATGTGCTAGGTACAATTGCGCATATTACAATGCTCGAAACTATAGGTTTAATTGGCATCGACGAATTGCCTATTCTTAAAAAAGAGCTCTCGGCAATTTATAATCAAATTAAAGATGGTAGGTTTTTTATCGAAGACGGTGTAGAAGACGTACACTCGCAAGTTGAGCTTATGCTTACACGTTCGCTTGGCGATATGGGCAAAAAAGTTCACAGCGGCCGATCGCGCAACGACCAAGTATTGGTTGACAGTAAGTTGTTCATTCGCTGCGAGTTACAAAAAACTGTGGAATCGGTTAAAATTCTATTCGATGCACTTATCGCGCAAAGCGAACGTTACAAAGATGTTTTGTTACCAGGATATACACACTTGCAGGTTGCCATGCCATCGTCGTTCGGGTTGTGGTTCGGCGCGTATGCCGAAAGCTTAACCGACGATATGCTGCTATTGCAAACCGCCTACAAAATTGCCAACCAAAACCCGTTAGGTTCGGCGGCAGGGTATGGCTCGTCGTTTCCGTTAAACCGAACATTAACAACACAATTACTTGGATTCGAAAACCTTAGCTACAACGTGGTTTATGCACAAATGGGTCGTGGCAAAACCGAAAAAATAGCTGCTTTCGCAATGTCGTCGGTGGCAGCAACTCTATCGCGCATGGCAATGGATATCTGCCTGTATATGAGTCAGAATTTCGCATTTATATGTTTACCCGATGAATATACAACTGGCTCATCGATAATGCCTCACAAAAAAAACCCCGACGTTTTTGAGCTAATTCGTGCCAAATGCAATAAAATACAAGCCTTGCCCACCGATATTACTTTAATGTTGGCAAACCTTCCGTCTGGCTATTTTCGTGATTTACAAATACTTAAGGAAATAATTTTTCCGGCTTTTACTGCTTTGCGCGATTGTTTAGACATTGCCGCTTTTATGATGGACAAACTCATAATCAATAGAAATATTCTTGAGGACGACCGATACAAATATTTATTTAGCGTTGATGTAGTTAACCAATTAGTTATTGAAGGAACTCCATTTCGCGATGCATATAAAATTGTAGGTAAGGATATTAACGAAGGTAACTTTAAGCCCGATGTGAATGTAAAGCATACCCACGAAGGCAGCATCGGAAACCTATGTAACGTTGAAATAGCCTTGAAAATGAATAAAACACTACAATCGTTCGAATTCGATAAAACTAATAAAGCAATTAATACTTTGTTGAAAAATTAATTAATTTCAAAACCCTTTACTTTTCGAAAAAGCAAGGGTTTATCTACCAAATAAACCTACTATAAATCTTTTTATTAAATACAATAAAGGCTTACGCATCAAATTCTACAATTATTAAATAATTTAAACTCAAATAAATTTTATACTTTTTAACTATCTAAATCTAAAGTTATGAAAATAAGATTATTACTTGTATTTTGTTTATTATGTACTATCAAACTTTTTTCGCAGGACATTATTGTAAAAGCCGATGGCGATAGCCTTATTGTTATAGTTAATGAAATTAACGACGAACAAGTTATATATTACCGATTCGACAACAAAGAAGGACCAATTTATAAGCTTAACAAAAGCGAAGTTCGGAAGATTAAATTTAATAACGGTACTGAAGAAGTTTTTAAAATTAAACCAGCCATTGTTAGCAATTGCAAACTTAACCAACCAACGCAACCCGAACAAAATTTCGAATATGTCGATTCTGTAACTTTACGAGGCGAAAAATATATACGAGCTAAAATTGTTGACGCACTCTCCGATCCCATTCGATATTATGATATAGATAACCCACTAGAACTTGTTAAATGTTCGAGAAAGAAAGTGAATTACAGTATTAAGAATGGATGGAATAATTATGCCGCTAAAAATAATTTAACACAATACGACGATGCTTTTGATTTATTAGTGCTTAAGATGGATGTTAAACGTATTCAGGCGAAAGTTATTAATTATCAGAACGATACCGTTTATTTTTATAATGCAGCCAATCCAGAAACTCTAGTACAATTACCAAAAGATAACATTACATTTCAAAATCCTTCGGGGTTAAATAGTTACATTAATTCAGCAAAAACAGCAAAAACGCTTAAAAATACATATCCAACAGTTAATCAGGATTATTCAACTATCTATCAGAAGGGAAAGTTCGATGCAGAACACTATCATGGAAAAGCAGGCGGGCTATTTTTTTGCGGAGTGTTGTTTGGTCCTTTTGCAGTAATTGGGGCAGCAGTATGCGAACCAACACCCTATACAGGTATTAATACATTAGCACAATCACAAAATAGAGATTTATTTGGAAATCCAACATATTTAACTAGTTATAAAAAAACAGCTCGCAGTAAGCTTGTTGGTGCGGCCTTTGTAGGTTGGATTTCTTGGGCTGTAATTTATTTAATTTTAAGTAGGTAGTTTTATTATATAGCTATAATTTACTTCAACTGGAATATAAAATTAGTATAGTAACTTTTTTAATAATCTTATTTATTAAACAAAATAATCATTATCATGAAAAATTTTATAAAATTAATCGTCGGAACTTTGTTAGCATTTGTAACATTTATTTCAATTAATGCACAAGATAACATCTTACAAATTAATGCAAATGAATGGTTTAAAGGTGAATCATATTTAGGTGGTTTGAAAATAAAACCTTTTGAAGGTACAAACATAACTGAGTTTTACAATCAATACAAAAAAAACAAATTAGTTATCGATAAGGCTTTTGCATACCTCAAATGCACCAATCTCGATACGTTATCGGTTGGTCAGCACACAATTTATGGCGATTCGCTATTTGCTCGAGTTTCGCAAAACCCCACCAAGGCTTTTGATATTACAAAATGGGAATTTCATAAGAAATATATTGATATTCAATATGTTATAAGAGGCAAAGAAAAGATGGGAATTACGCTAATTGAAAACCTTAAAGTAATCGAACCTTATGAAGATGAGCGCGAAACAGGCTTTGGCTTAGCCGAAACAGGTAAATATTACCTTGCTGATTCAAGTGTTTTTTTAATATTTTTCCCATCAGATGCACATCGGCCCAACATTAAAGTAGAGGGCTGGGATAAAACCAAAAAAATTGTATTAAAGCTGATGGCAAAATAGTTTACTGTGTTAACAAACCACCTATAAAAATGCTCGAAGCAACTTTACTACCCCAAAAAAATAACTCAAAAATAATAAATGCTTGGTGCTCTTACGATATTGCTAACTCGGTATATAACTTGTGCATTACCACTGCTTTATACCCTATTTATTATCAGGAAGTTACTAAACAGTTTTGGGGTTCGGATGTTGTTACCTTCTTGAGCTTATCTGTTAGAAACACTGTTCTTTACAATTATTCAATTGCGTCAGGTTATTTTTTTATCATTTTTTTAACGCCGCTGTTGGCCGGTATTGCCGATATGGGCGGTTACCGTAAGCGGTTTATGCAGTTTTTTACTCTTATTGGCGCGCTATCGTGCATTGGTTTATATTGGTTTAATGGCAGTAATATTGCGTATGGCTTTACATTACAAGCTTTAGCAGTTATTGGATTTGCTGGTTCTCAGGTTAATTATAATTCGTTTTTACCAATTATTGCTACTCGCGATAAGCACGATAAAATTAGCGCTCGTGGTTTTTCGTGGGGTTATGGTGGTAGCATGTTGTTGTTAATCTTCAATTTATACTGTATCGAAAACTATGCAACTTTTGGCTTTTCAGGAAAATTAGATGCCGTTAGGTTCGCATTTCTCGAAGTTGGTATTTGGTGGCTTTTAATATCGCAATATGCTTTTAGGCATTTAAAGGAATATAAGGGTGAGTTTTCGCTTAAATTGCAAGTGTTTTCGAAGGGTTTTCAGGAAATTAAAAGTGTTTATGGCGTAGTTGCACATTACAAGCCAATGCGAAGGTTTTTACTTGCATTTTTCCTTTTTAGCACTGGTGTTCAAACCATAATGCTTGTTGCCACTTTGTTCGGCAGTAAAGAGCTGGGTATTACAGGCTCTAAACTAATAATTACAGTATTACTAATTCAAATATTGGGGTTGACAGGGGCAACATTTTTCGGTTGGCTTTCGGGGAAACGTGGTAACAAATTTTCGTTGGTAAGTATGCTCATTATTTGGGTGATAGTGTGCATATATGCTTTTTTTATTCGTACCGAAATAGAGTTTTTTGTTATTGCTGCATTTGTTGGTTTAGTAATGGGCGGTATTCAATCGCAGGCTCGATCAACCTTTTCAAAAATGATTCCTTTGGAATCGCACGACACTGCCTCGTATTTTAGTTTTTACGATGTTACCGAAAAAACTGCTATTGTGCTAGGCATGGTGGGATTTGGGTTGATTGAACAACTCTCGGGAAGCATGCGCTTAAGCACACTATTTTTGTCGGTTTTGTTCGTAGCAAGTTTGGTAATTATTGTAAAAACCCCATTTTCGTTAACACATAAATAATATATTAAGAAAAAAATGCCATAAAGGAATGAGCATAATCCTTTATGGCTTAAAATATTAACTATTATCCAATCAATTTTTCAATTTTATCTTTATTACTTATAACATAAACAAATAGAAGAAAAAACAACAGAATGCATATCGGATTCAAAATAGTTGAAAACTGATGAAAAACTGAAGGTTTATCAGTGATATTAATAAATTTAATCAGTTCGTTAACGCACTGTATAAATGATATAAATACTAGCGACGACATTGCAATTAGCGAAATTCGTAACATCGTTGCTTTTTTAAGTAAATAGCTAACTGGTATTAGAACTAGCAAAATTCGCGATCCATAGTTCATAACTTGATCAATAGCAGGCATTAATCCAGCCGAGGCCGATGCAATGTTTATCGATGTTTTAGTTACTATATCGTAAATAGGAAAAATGATAGATATAAGTATTGCTATATTAATATTTTTTAATTGTGCTTTATTGGTTGTTTCGGTAGCTATAAAATAAAGAGTTAACAGAAGCGAGAAAAATGAAATAGTACTGGAAATTAATGAAATACTATCGAAAGTTTGAGTACATAAGCCTAAAATACTAGGAATCATGTTAACCGTAAAGGATAGAGAACAAACAAATAAAGGAAGTAATAGAAGTTTTTTCATAAGTAAAGTGTTTTGAAGTTAGTATTATAAAAGTAAAAGGTATTCTATTCTTTTTCGGTTGCCAAAATCATTTTAACCCCAACGCGTTTACCAATTTCGAGTATGTCAACTAAATCCTGAATAGTTAAATGATTGTCGGCACGCAAAACGATAGTTAAATCGTTAATTTTCTTCTTTTTATCTGTTAAAGCCAGTTCAATATCTGCAGGCGCAACCATTACCTGATCGAGATAATACTTTTTATCGGCAGTAATTGATAGCGTTATCTGTTTTTTCGATAGCGTTTGGTTCGAACTAGCTCTTGGAAGCATCAGCTTAATAACGTTGGGGTTAGCAAACGTGGCAACAATAAGAAAAAACAATAGCAGAAAAAACATTATGTCGTTCAGCGATGCCGTGGCTACTTCGGCCTTAAAATCGTGGCTACGTTTAATTTTCATACTATTTCCTATTCTCTTTCACACTATTTAAAACGTCGAACGATTCAGCTTCAACGAAAGTAATAAATCTGTCGAGTTTCATATTAAGCACGTGGTAACCACAATAGGCAATAACGCCAACAATTAAACCACTTCCACTCGAAATCATTTTTTCGTATAAACCGCCAGCAATAATCCCAATGCTAATATTGTCGGTTACCGAAATATTGTAAAAAATTTTAATAATACCCGAGATAGTGCCTATAAAACCCAACATAGGTGCTACACCAGCTATAATACCTAAATAGTTAATATTTCTGTTAAGCTTCGCAACCTCAATGTTACTAACGTTTTCAATCTCGCTTTCAACTTCCTTAACGGGATGATTAATATTTTTAAGAAAATGCGTAAAAATAGCGCGATAAGCTCCCGACCCTGCTTGTAAAGCGGTTAAAGCTTTATCGGGTTCGTTGTTTTTTACGTGAAGTTTAAAATTCGCTCGTACCGAGGCAATAACTTTTGTGCCTTTACTAATAACAAAGTACTTTTCGGCTATAAGGTAAATGGCTATAATAGAAAGTATTCCAATTGGTATTAGAATTATACCACCTTTCATAATTAAATCGAACACCGAAAGATGCTGGTTAGCTACATCTTCAACCTTTAAGTTATTTAAAGTTTGTGGAATTTGTAAAATAGTGTTTATTGATATCATTTTAATTGCCTAATTATAAATTTTATACAAACGTATATGATTTTTTTGAAATACCAAATCGCAAACTCCACCCAAATATCTATCGCACTCTAACGTTGTTTGAGATGCCGACCTTCGTCGGGATGACAAAACCACTAACGGATTTCCTTCGGTGAGTGCTTCGCCTTTCCTACCTAGGTTTGGTTGACACTAAATCGCTTGACTTATTTTATTACCAAGTCTTACATAAAAAAAGGAATATTTTTTTCATATCTTTGCCAAGCATAAGAAATACAAAACTTTATGGCACGAAAAATAATTCATTTCGATTGGGCATTAAAAAAATTGCTGCGCCAAAAAGCCAACTACGAAATACTCGAAGGTTTTTTGAGTGTGCTTTTAAACCAAGAAATTACAATTGATAACATTGTTGACTCGGAAAGCAACAAAGAACACAATACCGATAAATACAACCGTGTTGATGTTTTTGCCCAAACCACAGCTGGCGAATTAATTATTATTGAATTACAAGTTGATAGCGAAGTTGACTATTTCCAACGTATGGCTTATGGTACAAGTAAGGCCATTACACAATATATTGAAGAAGGCGACAAATACATTAAAGTAAAAAAGGTATATTCGGTAAATATCGTTTATTTCGATTTAGGGCAAGGCAAAGACTATGTTTACCATGGCATCACCGAATTTATAGGTTTGCATAATAACGATGTTCTGCAACTATCGAAACAACAAAAAATGGCTATGCCCCATACCACTGTAGCCAATATTTTCCCCGAATATTACGTATTACGCGTTAACGATTTTAACGACATAGCCAAGGATAGTTTGGACGAGTGGGTTTATGTGCTCAAAAACTCGGCGGTTGAAGACAGTTTTAAAGCCAAAGGCTTAAACAAAGTTAAAGAAGCCCTGTTATACGAGAATATGACCGATGCGGAAAAGCAGAATTATCAAGCATTTATGGGACACCTACGTAAAGCCAAGAGTACCCTATTTACTGCAAAATTAGAGGGTGTTATGGAAGGACGAATTGAAGGGCTAATGGAAGGACGATTAGAAGGCGAACAAACAAAAGCATACATTATTGCATTAAAAGTTTTACGCAAAGGTTTTAATTTAAATGATGTTGCCGAACTTACCGAATTACACCCTGAAACCATTGAAAAACTAAAAAAGCTATTAGACGAATTCGGCATCAACGCCGAGAATCATCTAGGTAATGTGCCGTTAAAATTGCACTAATTACAAAACAAAAACTATGGATTATAGAGGTGTTATTTCGAAAATGCATGTTGAACTATACAACCCAGTTAAATACCATTTGACTGTTGGCGAAAACAAAGTTTACATGAATGAGCTGTTAAACAACGAAATATCAATTACTTGGCTCGAAAAAATACATTGCCTTAATTGTGGTAAAATCACTCGCAAATCGTTTGGGCAAGGGTACTGCTACCCATGTTTTGCTTCGATACCCGAAACCGACGATTGTGTGCTTCGACCCGAACTATGCCGTGCCCACGAAGGTATTGCGCGCAGTATGGATTGGGCTACTGAATATTGTTTGCAAAACCATTTTGTGTATTTGGCCCTTTCAAGTGCGCTAAAAGTTGGAGTTACCAGATGTCACCAAATACCCACTCGTTGGATCGACCAAGGAGCTTCGAAAGCAATTAAACTGGCGCAAACACCAAACCGATTTACAGCTGGTATAATCGAAGTATTTCTTAAAAATCATTTAACCGATAAAACCAATTGGCGGAATATGCTAACCAACAAAATTGCATGCGATACCGATTTGCTAACAGCGAAAAATAATATTGTCTCGCTCCTGCCTGCCAGCTTTCAACAATACGTTTGTATCGATAACATAATTACTCACATTGAATATCCGCACATATCTTTTCCCATAAAGGTAACAAGTATCGACATGGAAAAGAACCCATCAATTAGCGGTAAACTCACCGCCATTAAGGGTCAGTATCTTATTCTGAATGACGAAAAAGCTATAAATATTCGTAAATACGGCGGCTATTTGGTGGAGGTAAGTGTATAGCCTACCCCCTAATAGCCCAACGCAATTTTGCTGAGCTTGCACGAGGGTTAGCGTTACATTCCTTTGCCGATGGTCGGATTGGCTCCGCCGCAATTTCGCTGTAAATACCTAGGTTTAGCATGGTTTGAAACGATTTTTTTACGCGCCTATCCTCGCCCGAATGAAACGACAGAATTGCCACACGTCCGCCTTCCGCTAAAGCCAATGGAAGTTTTTCGAGAAATTTATCCAATACCCCAAATTCATTATTCACTTCAATTCGTAATGCCTGAAAGCATCGCCTACAGGCTTTTATAATCTCATCGTTTCGAATATTTATGGGAAGAAAATCGATCGCCTCCTTAATTATCTCTTTCAACTGTGATGTTGTTTCAATAACTGTTCCGCTAACCATTTTAGCAATAATTGTTGTTGCAATTGCTTCGTAATAAGGTTCATCGGCATTTTCTTTAAAAAGTGTTTCCAGCTTATGTTTCGAAACACTTTTTAAAAATGCAGCAGCCGATTTTCCGCTCTTGGGGTTAAGCCTCAAATCCAAAGGGCCTTCAACTTTAATCGAAAAACCCCTTTCGGGATTATCAATTTGCATCGACGAAACACCCAAATCGGCTAATACAAAATTCAAAAGTCCAGCCTCGGAAGCAATTTGGTCTATCTCCGAAAAATTCATCTTTCTAACCACCAACACATCCTCCCCAAAACCCAGCGAAGCCAAACGATCTCTGGTACGGGGTAACTCGAACGGGTCAACATCGGTTGCATATAGTAAACCACCAGGTACTAAACATTTTAGTATTTCGTGGCTATGCCCGCCGTACCCTAATGTAGCATCAAGCCCAACTTGCCCCGGAGAAACTTTTAGAAAATGCATAATTTCGTTAACACAAATGGGTCGATGCATACCCGCAGGAGTGCGACCTTGCTCAATTACCTTGATTACGTCATCGGCGTACTGTTCGGGTTGTAGCTCTTTGTACTTATCTTTAAACGTTTTAGGGTGTGTTCCCTTGTATCGTATGCGACGCGGAGGTATCGATTGATTATTATCCATCAAATTGTAAAATTAACTATTTGCGTTCGTAATATACTCATTGTTAATGAAAATGGTTTACGTAATTTTGGTGTTATTAGAATTGTGGAAATGTTTGTTTTTAATGAGTATCGGGTGTTATACCTAAAGATAAATGTTTACATTTGTTTTTCAGTGTTAATCAAAGATAATGAATTTATTAAATTTCATAGAGCAATTCCCAGATGAAGAAAGTTGCAAATTAAAATTCAAGGAGGTTAGAGACAAG